>JBDSHU010000001.1:0-7360 GCA_039918335.1 Methylotenera sp.
CAACAGAACTATGGTAAAGCCGTAGAAGCAGTAAAGAGATCTGGACGGCATTAATTGCTACGTTAAACTATTGGCTCAATGTAAGCTTTTGTCGGTTAATGCTTATTAATCTAAGGGTCAATAAGAAACCCAATGTGGTCATTTTGGCTTCATGAATTTTGAGCGCATCCCTTCATTTTCTAATACTCATATTCCAAAAAAGATAGGCAGAATTTCAACATTATTATATAAATTTCAGCATTAAACGAAGCGGTTTTGTAATATATAAATTTTATTTATATAAAAATCAATAGGTTATGTATATTCATCATGTTGGAATGGGTTATGCTGATTAGGAAGTACAGTCCATTTGAGGTGAATTAAAATGTTACATTTCTTCAAAAAGGTACAGTTTTTAAATTATGTATTTCCTATACATCAACCCCATGAGTTAAGCGGAAATGCTGAATATGATGTCGACATCACAGAGTACAACATCAATGAAAGTTACAACAAAGATGACGTAGTTGATGCAGACGAAATGCAAATAGATAAAATCTATCGATGTTCATAATGCGAAAAGCTCATGCATTATTATCTTGATTTGTATATCTAATCAACATTAAACTCAATCATTGAATCGGATTAAATTGCCCCCAGCCAGTTTGGCTTGATACATAGCTGAGTCGGCTGTCTTGAGTATATCGTCTTGGCTAACTTTTTGATCAACAAATAGGGTCACGCCTATACTTGCAGTGCAATGATGCTCGATTGTGGTGTTGGCCTTTTCAGCTTGCTTAACTGTAAGTAGATAGGGTTTGGCCAAAGTAACGCGGACTTTTTCCGCAACGGTTTCTGCTTGGAAAGTTGATTGGGTCTTGTCCGTATCTAACTCATTAACCATCACTACAAACTCATCACCCCCGAAACGGGACACCGTATCTACTTCACGTACGCAAATTTTCAACCGATTCGCCACCTCAATTAACAACAAATCTCCAACCGGATGCCCATACTTGTCATTAATGGGCTTGAAATTATCCAGATCTATAAATATCACTGCGCCAAAACGACCACTTCGTTTGCTGGCCGCCATGGTCTGAACAATACGGTCGTTAAACAAGCGACGGTTTGGCAGCTGTGTAAGGTGGTCAAAGTAAGCTAAATGCTGAACTTCATCTTCAATCCGTTTACGTTCGGTGATGTCGTGAGACACCACAACGATGAAAGAGGGTTCGTCTTTACTATTTTTTACCAGACCGCCTGAAGATTCGATGTGTCGAATTGTCCCGTTGGCCAGCAAAAATCGAAATTCCGACCGTTGGCCGATTCCGGATTGTATGGTTTCCTTAAACACTTTTCTAACGCGTTCCCGATCATCGGGATGTATGTCAGCAAAGGAGTCAGTACCTTCAAGGTTTTCAATATCTCCAAAAAGTTTAGCATATGACCGATTATTGTAGATTCGTCGTCCTTCCAAATCGAGCACTGCGATAAAGTCTTCGCTATGCTCAGCGATAAAGCGAAAAAATTCTTCTTGATCTCGCAACGAGTTTTCAATCATTTTGCTTGAGGTGATGTCAGTCAATGCAATCCGCAACATCATCGGATTGTGGGCTTCCCCCAACCGTACGCATTGGAGATGGGTGTATATCTCGACGCCATCTTCGCGTAACAAAGTTAAGTCAAACTCAAGGCCTTTTTCTTCTGCATTTTCCTTTATGCTTAAGAAGAGGCGATGCCAACGATCTTTATCTTGATCAGCGACAAATTGCGATAAGCGTTTATTGATAAATTTCTTATGCGCTAGTCCAAGCATCTTTGAAGCTTTTAGATTGCACTCAGTGATTACTTCATCGATTGTGATAGTGAGGTAGCTAATTGGGGAAAACTCATATAAATCTACATAATGATTACGCGAAATTTGCAAAGCTGTTTTAGCTTTTTGCAATTTCTTATTTTGCATTTTTAATTTGATTTGATGTGCCTGAAGCTCATGAACTATATCTTCGGCTGATTGGTTTATCGTCTTCATATTAACCGGAAGAAATTTTTTCGATTTTTGTTTGACAGTCGGAATTCACGAAACGGCCTATGTAGCGACATATCTCAGTTATATTACTCTGGTAATAACGCCTAAGTCCACAATCAAAGAGCACATTTACTCGCTTGGCATGAATTGCTATTTGTGCGCTGTCGTACATACACAACAGTTAAATGTTGTCATTCTGTATTTACAGAAGTTATTTTTAGAAGGAAGGGACATATATGAACGTAATCATCAACCTGATTGTATATTTAGTTATCTTTGGCCTTATATGGTGGTTGGTGAGCTTATTGCCTCTGCCGGCTCCTGTGGCTCAGATAGTTCGTGTTCTTTTTATCGTCTTGCTGATATTGATTGTTTTGTCGGTGGTTGGCATTCTTCCAGGAGGCTATCTTCCTGCAATTCCTTTGTAACCAGAGGACTTAAATATGAAATGAGAACTTGGACGTCGATAAGCGAGGGCAGTCTTCAATTGGTTGATTACTGCCCAAGTACGTTGAATCAAGTACGCTGAATTGAGTTAGGTTATTTACAAGTAAATTATTTGAGTAAAGCAGTATTTAATTTGTGATTCACTGTCAAATCATGAAGGAATGAGCGTATTGAAAGTATCACTCATTTCACATCACTATGACTTGACAGTAGTTCTTGCGAAATATAGTTTTAATCGTCCTAATATTACTGCATAGGCATGATTAAGCTTTAAGCGTTGCCATATCAATCACAAACCGATATTTAACATCACCTTTCAACATGCGTTCATAAGCTTCATTAACATCTTGAATGGCGATCATTTCTATATCAGATGTAATATTGTGCTCTGCACAGAAATCTAGCATTTCTTGGGTTTCTTTTATGCCGCCAATTAATGAACCGGCTATCTGTCTACGTTTAAAGATTAGGTTAAAAATACTAGGTGAAGGATGTGCGTGTTCTGGAACACCATTCAAACACATGGTGCCGTCACGCTTTAGTAGCTCAGTAAATACATCAAGATTGTGTGCTGCCGCTACTGTATTAAGGATGAAATCAAAGCTTTTGAGATGCTGTTGCATTTCTTCTGGATTTTTAGAGATAACAACCTCGTCCGCGCCTAGTCGCTTCGCATCTTGTTCTTTATCAGGTGAGGTAGTAAATAACACGACATATGCACCCATGGCATGGGCAAGTTTTACTGCCATATGACCTAGTCCACCTAACCCTACAATACCCACCTTGCTACCCGGACCTACTTTCCAATGCCTTAAGGGAGAATAAGTGGTGATGCCGGCACATAATAAAGGTGCAACAGCAGCCAAGTCGAGTTTATCCGAGATATGTAATACAAAATGCTCGTCCACGATTATTTGGTTTGAATAACCACCATAGGTCATTTTGCCAGTATGCTTATCAGGACTATTGTAGGTAAAAATTTCTTGATCGCAATATTGTTCCAAACCATCAGTGCAATCCGGACATACGCGGCATGAATCGACTAAACAGCCAACGCCTGCTAAATCGCCCACTTTGAAGGTTTTTACCTCCGAGCCGACATTCATTACACGCCCGACAATCTCATGTCCTGGTACTACCGGGTAAATTGTGTTCTGCCATTCATTTCGTGCAGTATGGAGATCTGAGTGACAGACACCACAAAATAAGATCTCAATTCGTATATCTTTGGTTCCTAACGTGCGTCGCTCAAAATTAAACGGCACCAGTTTTTCTTTCGCTGAATGCGCTGCATATCCCATGACTTTACTCATATGTTTCTCCTAATTGCCTCTTTAAAATTTTAACTTTATCTTGTTGTGCGGACTAAAAATATAGGTGTTTGTCCTATATAGGTTTGTAGGATTGGCAAATAAAGCAAGCAGGTTGATAAAATTAAAAGATGACATTCAAACGAAACAGAGAATGTCTACTAATACTTGTTTAGAATAAACGTTTAACCCTCGCCGCGTTTAACTTTGGCCTCGTACTCATTGATATCGACCAATCCTTGTGATTCAGCAAGCGCTTTTTCTTCCGGGGTGATCGCATCCTGCACAATATCCAAACGTTTCCAAGTAGGGATAGGGGTTACTTTACAAGGCTCGGGCACATATTTTGATTGATCAAGTTTTTTGTACTTATGAATGTAGCGTGGGCAGTTCACCCAAATTTTAGTCACTTCCACCATGATTAGATATTTAGCTTCCGTATACTCGGCCAATAACGCATGTTCTCGTACCAGTTTTGCAGTGCCTTGTACACGCACTCGATGCGGCGTTTC
Source organism: Methylotenera sp. (assembly GCA_039918335.1). Lineage (GTDB taxonomy): Bacteria > Pseudomonadota > Gammaproteobacteria > Burkholderiales > Methylophilaceae > Methylotenera. The sequence goes on from JBDSHU010000001.1 coordinate 4,281, forward strand.
AAAATCTATGAAAAGCATGCCCACTTTGCCTTGCCCATCAATATTACCCACTGAATAAAACATGCCATTCCCATCAAATCCTGGAAATACCAATGTACTTTCGTCCAATACTTTGACAAATCCAGGGAAGCCTCCTTTGTAGGAAACCGTTGGCATGCCTTCTGGATCTACAGTGGATAGAAAAAACATATCACGCGTACTGATAAACTTATTTTCGTCAGGCGATATTTTTTCATGTATCCAGCCGTTATCCAGCAAGTTCGCTAGTTTGGTAGTATTAAATTCTTCCTGTAATGCACGATGTTCTACTGAATAAAGTGATGCCATATGACCTCTAAAGTTGTTATAAATATGGTTGCTGAAAATCTAAGTATGCAGATGAAATATCTTATTCATCACTTTCCATTGACCGTCCTGTTTCAATACATTAAAAAAATCGGTGAAACGATTTCCTGTCCAGTGATCCGATTCCAGAAATAAATCAGCACCGACGAATCCGAATATGGATGGCCGTCATGAAACGCAGGTTTCATGTCGCTGCCTTTGCCAGACTATGCCCCGTTATGTAATGTTGAATCACTGCTGTAATCGTATCGTAATCATTCATATTAGTACAAGACATCATAAACTCCTTGGATTTTTTATCATATTGACTTATATCTTCGTTGGAATAAATATCTAATTAGGAATATGCTTTATTAGCAATAATACGAGGTGCAGTTTGTTTAAATCTATTGATGATTTGCGTGTGTTTGTTCAGACATTAAACCACTCAAATTATTTTCAGAGACTTTAACTTTAGCTTCGGATCAGTTCAGCCATTTTAGCTTTTTCAGTTATTGACTGCTTTTTGTTTATTGGTAATGAGCGGCCATAAAGCAAGGTTCAACGTTTGGATATTGAGCGGCTATTTTAAAGGATAATGCCCCATCTTTATCGGTGGGGCATTAAAAAGTGCGTTAATTTATCTTATCCTGTTTTGTATTTTGTTGCTTCTTCCCAGCCACTAGTGGCATTACCCGTACTGTAGGAGTGCGCACCAGCGCCAGCGAGATGCCCGCCATCGACAATCAAATACTCTTCGCGAATCGGACGGCCTTCAAACCAGCACTCAAGAATTTCTCGGGTACCTGCAGCATAACGTGCCTGCGCACTTAAGCTAGTACCAGAAACATGCGGGGTCATGCCATGATGCGGCATCGTCCGCCAAGGGTGATCCTGTGGTGCAGGCTGTGGAAACCAAACGTCGCCAGCATAGCCTGCTAAAAGCCCACTCTTAAGTGCTCGCGCTATTGCATCTCGGTCACAGATCTTGCCACGTGCGGTGTTAATGATATAGGCACCGCGTTTCATCTTGGCTATTAGTTTGTCATCGAACATGTGCTCAGTTTCAGGATGTAACGGGCAGTTGATGGTCACTACATCGCAAACCTTGACCATAGACTCCACGTCTGGGTGGAAAGTAAGGCCGAGTTCTTTTTCGATGTTCGTTGAGAGGCGATGGCGGTCTGTGTAATGTAACTTCACGTCAAACGCTTTTAATCGTCTAAGAACCGCTAACCCGATGCGACCGGCTGCGACAGTCCCAACATTCATACCTTCAAGGTCATAAGAGCGCTCTACGCAGTCGGCGATATTCCAGCCGCCTTTAACCACCCATTGGTATGAGGGAATGTAGTTTCGTACCAAGCTTAAGATCATCATTACCACATGTTCGGAGACGCTAATACTGTTGCTATAGCTAACCTCGGCAACCGTGATGCCATGTTTGATAGCGGCCTGAAGGTCAACATGGTCAGAGCCGATGCCAGCAGTAATGGCCAGTTTTAGCTTTTTTGCCTTGCTAAAGCGCTCTTCTGTTAAATAGGCAGGCCAGAAAGGCTGGGAAATAATAATATCGGTGTCAGGTAGTTCTTTTTCCAGCCTAGAATTGGGGCCATCTTTATCAGAGGTCACTACCAATGTGTGCCCAAGTGATTCGAGAAATTTGCGTAAGCCAAGTTCACCGGATACGCTACCTAATAATTGCCCCGGTTTAAAGTCAATTACTCTTGGTGTGGGTAAAGCTTGCCCATCAGGATAAGTTTTTATTACGGGAATACCGTCACGGGCATAGGATTTTGGATAGCCAGTGACAGGATCGTCATAGAGTATACAGAGCACTTTAGCCATTTCAGTCTCCTTCGCTTACTGAATTTCAGGCAGTTTCCTTGAGCCTCTTGCGTTAAGGTCGTGCAACACTGTGAACATATGTGCATTGCACAAAGCTCTAGTTAGTAACAATGTGACAATATTGCACAAAAAAAGTTTATTTAGGAGTTTTTTCAAGTGCCGTCTCACTTTTACAATCATTTTCCTAAACTATATAGGTTCTAAAAGCATTCAGTATCCTGTAACTTAAAAAATGAATGACTACTTTTGGCTATGCAGACACTCAGCCCTTAAGACGAGTATCAGTACGTTTATCGTGGATGCTAAATCCTCTAGGATTGAGAGATGAAACCAAGACTTAGCTCAATTTTCACCCAACGTGTTTGACAGGTAACACATGTCCTTACCACTCGCCACGACGGTGATTCGAGACCCATCGGTACATACCCACGATATTCAACACGTGCATCTGATCATAAGCAATCCACTTTTTAACATCGTCACTGAATCGGACGTTGCGATAGAGCTGGTCCCAAGATTGACCATTCCGCACAAGATCAAGCACTTGTTGATGTAAATCAACCATATAAGCTCGCAGTGCACGCTCGTCTTGCAGAGTAGCAGGGCTGTAATGGCCTACATCAATAATATCCACATCAGTACAGCGCGTTTGATTTTCGGATGATTCGCGCTTGATTTTAGGATGCGAATATATCATAAGAATTGATTGATTATAGGATGCGGATAAAAGTTGCTTTGTGTGGGCAACAGAGCGTTAATGGTGCACACATTAACTAGCATGGATTAAGCTCACCAACAAATAGAGCATCGCTCAAAAAATCAAGCATCTCTTTTGCATCCCAATATCTTTGGTTTATGTCTTTAGCCATTGTTTACCTTTTAAGAAATACCCGAACACGTTCGGGGGT
>JBDSHU010000002.1:0-6472 GCA_039918335.1 Methylotenera sp.
GAACGCTACTGGTGTTTGCAGTTTATGATTCAGGAAGATATTAAAGCGTCACATGCTACGGTCTGGCGGGAAAATCTAGTATGGCTTGATTGCGTACCCTATATGACGAAGGTCTATGGATTGCCCGAACTTAAGCCTGGCACACGTGTTAATTTGCAAGTACAGGAAGTGGATACCTTATTGATGGAGCTGCGCACTAAATTCCTGAATGTGATTGAAGAGCCTGTCGTCTCAACGGATGCGTTAATTCCAGAAATGATTTTAACTGAAGAGAATAACGGCGAAGAAGTGATTGAAGTCAGTGTAGAAGCGAGTTCAGAAGAAAGCGAAGCCTAATAATGTTCCGCGTGGCTAAACATTTAATGCGTGGTGTGAGTAACAGTCTCGGCGTGCATGACACAGTGGATGTGAGCGAGTCTGATGGTGTACGGTCACTGCATCTGGGTTCTGTCACTATTCAAAGCGCGATGCGCATCAAAGACCCCTTGGCATTAGAACTGGCTTATACCCGTGGCATGATGTGTTTTTTATTGTTCAACACTGCGGTTAAACAAATATTGGCTATTGGCTTGGGTGGAGGCTCTATTGCTAAATATATCCATGCGTATTGCCCTGATATTGTGAGCAAAGTAATAGAGCTAAATCCTAAAATTATTCAAATAGCCCGTAGCCAGTTTGGTGTGCCGGAAAATGATGCCCGGTTAGACGTGATCGAAGGGGACGGTTTGCAGTATCTTGCTGAACATAGTGATGCTACTGATGTGTTGTTGATTGATGCATTTGATAGCAACGGTATTCCGCCTGATTTCTGTAGCCAGGATTTTTTTGACCAGTGTGCGAATATACTAAAAAGTGACGGCATACTGGCGATTAACCTTTGGGGTAGCGACAAAAGATTTGATATATATTTGCAACGCATCGAGCAGAGCTTTAGTGGCAATGTATTGATCTTACCTACCGGAAAACCAGGCAATATTGCAGTGTTTGGTTTTAAACGTGAACCCTCTGATTTACGGGTTGCCAGTTTGCGCGAACGTGCTAAGTTATTAGAAGATGGCATACTGGACAAAAACCACAAAATAGAATTTCTGCAATTTGTAGGAAAGCTAGCAGAACATAACGCGAGCAGTAATAATAGACTTTTTATGAACAGAAATTTAGCTACAACAATTTAACCTATAGTATTTAAATAAACAGTACTTAAATAAACAGTACTTAAATAAACAGTACTTAAACGAATAGCGATCTAATGATACCAAACCGATACTTTGCAACCTGCCCGCGTGGCTTAGAACAACTTCTTGCTGACGAACTGGCACTAGTAGGTGCTAAATCAATTAAACCTACAGATGGCGGCGTGAGCTTTGATGGTGACTGGTCAGTGTGTTATGCGGCTAACCTGCATTCACGCATTGCTACCCGCATTTTATGGCAAGTAACACGCGGCAAATACCTGAATGAAGAAGATTTGTTTGAAGCGGCCTATAAGCTGGATTGGTCGCAATGGTTTGATGTTAAACATGATTTTATGGTGAAAGTGACAGGGGTGAAATGCCCACTTAAAAGCCTGGAATTTGCTACTTTAAAAATTAAAGATGCAGTGTGTGATAAATTCAGATTGGCTGTGGGTAGCCGCCCTTATATTGACACTAAGACGCCTGCAGTCCGAATTCATGCTTACCTAGCCGCTGAGGAATATCAATTTTACCTGGATACTTCAGGTGCGGCACTTTATCAGCGCGGTAATCGCGGTGCCAGTATTGAGGCACCTTTGCGTGAAAATCTAGCCGCAGGCATCTTGAAATTATCTGGCTGGCAAGTAGGGCAGCCATTATTAGACCCGATGTGCGGCAGCGGCACGTTTTTATTAGAGGCGGCGATGGTTGCTTTGGATATGGCGCCGGGCTATAAAAGAAGTTTTGGTTTTGAAGTATTAAAAAACTTTGAATCCCATGTATGGACTAAGCTTAAAACTCAGGCCGCGAGTAAGGTAAAAGCGGTTTCATTTCAAAAAATATATGGTTCGGATGTGGATTTACGCGCAGTACGCATCGCTAAACAAAACCTAGAGGGCGCTGGCTTGTTAGCTGCGGTGCAGCTGGCGCATGTGGATATTGTGAATGCGGTTCCGCCGGCTGAAAGCGGCGTGCTGATTGCTAACCCTCCTTATGGCGTGCGTATTGGGGAAGAAAATGCGTTAGCTGATTTGTACCCTAAAATGGGTGAAGCGCTCAAACGCAAGTTTGCCGGGTGGAACACCTACTTTTTAACCAATGACTTGACCATGCCAAAGCTCATGCGGTTAACACCGAGTAAACGTACGCCTCTGTATAATGGTCCATTAGAATGTCGTTTGTTTGAAATTAAAATGGTGGCCGGCAGTAACAGAAAATAGCGTATTTAAACACTACATAAAAAACCATGACTGATTCTTTAGAAAATTTAAAACAAAAGTTGCAGCAATTTGTGGATGAGCGGGATTGGGCGCAATTCCATTCGCCCAAGAATTTGAGCATGGCCATGATCGTGGAAGCGGCAGAGCTGGTTGAGCATTTTCAATGGAATACTGAGGCTGAAAGTCATGTATTAACGCATGTAAAAAGAGAGCAAGTCAGCCACGAGCTAGCAGATACCTTTGTGTATCTGTTAAGAATTGCACAAATGCTCGATATTGATTTGATTGAGGCGACCAATAAAAAAATCGCGCTGAATGCGCTAAAGTATCCCGCAGATAAAGCACGAGGTAAAAATAATAAATATACGGATTACCAGTAATTTAGGTGTTAACGGTATTTTCCATTAAAAAAGCCCAGTTGTACTGGGCTTTTTTACATTCTATAAAACGTTATTACTTATTATTTTAACGCGGCTAAAGCAGCATCATAATTTGGTTCATTTGCAATTTCACTTACTAATTCAACATGTTTTACCGCATTCGCTTCATCTAACACGATGACTGCGCGTGCTGCTAAACCTGCCAGTTTTGTTGAAGCGATTAATACGCCATAACTTTTTAAGAAGTCATGATTACGGATAGTAGATAAGTTCTCTACATTTTCTATGCCTTCAGCAGCACAAAAGCGCGTTTGTGCGAAAGGTAAATCCGCTGAAATGTTCAATACGACAGTATTTTCTATACTGCTGGCATGTTTATTAAATGCGCGAACTGACATTGCGCATGTTGGCGTATCTATACTTGGGAATATATTAAGTACTTTGCGTTTGCCAGCATAGTCTTCCAAAGTTACATCTTGCATCGCTTTATTTACTAGGGTAAACGTTGGCGCTTTACTGCCCACAGTAGGCAAGGTGCCTGATATTTCGACTGGATTACCTTTTAAGGTGACTGGATTTGTCATGATTACTTCCTTTTTAATAACATTATTAAGCGAACAGCAGTAAATCGTTCAGCTTCCATATCATAAAACAAAAACGCCCGATTTGCATCGGGCGTAGCGTAAACATCACTAAAATTCAGCTAGATTATTAAATAGTAATTTAAGCTAACAAGTTTTCACTTAAGTAACCAATGGTCATCGTTTGATTATGCAAGACGCTGTCATTGGTATCTGGACGCGGCGCAAATTCACCATAAGAATAAAAGCCAGTTAAAGCAGTTTGCGGGCCTAAAATTTGCTGGACTAATTTAATCTCATCAACTACTAGTGCAGCCATTACACCCTTACGTCCCACACAACTGACGCATACTGCTAAACCTGTTTGACCCGTACTGGTATGATCTGCCACCAAATGTGCAGCATCGCCAGCGCCTTCTACAAGCCTATCGTGAGTTGCCTGGCAGAAACGTACTGTGCCGCCTTCCTCAACGTTACCAGCAAAAGTTAAACTGTTATTTGCGCTATCAATGGATAGCACGGTACGAATTTTTTCAATATCACGCCTACCTTCTTCAATAATCGCAAAGGGGAAATTTAAACCACTACCCGGCAGGCCTTTTGACGCATGTTCCCCTATATACATTTTATATAAGGGTAATGCGGGTTTGCCATCAAGTTCCAATACCACGTTTTTGTCAGATTTCGTGACTTTGCGTGGTGGGCCATAAGGCTTCCAGCCTCTGCCAACGCCAGTCGCTGCAATTAAACTATTGCCATATAAACCAACGGCAATCACTAAGCCCTCTGAAACAGTCTCGTTAAAAAGTTGTACGGTTTTACTAAAAGAAAAGCCATCGCCAGCCATACCGCCCATTACAGGTATTTCACCTAATACGCTTTTAAAGCCTTCTAGCAATTCTGAGCCGTTGACACTTAAACCATCTGCGTATACCAGAACGGCTTTCAAGGTATCGGCTTTTAATTGATTCGCTAAACCGACTGCTGTTTCAAAGGAGTTTTGCATGCCAGACATTTTGGTATGCGTGACACGTTGTACTGTTTTTTCCCACAGAATAGCGGTAATTTGCAAACTATCATCAAATACACCGGCTGCGGAGATTTCGCCTGAGGTAGAACAGCCAATGATTTGTGCGGTAGGGTAGCGCGTTTTTAGTGTCGCTTGAAGCTTAGATTCACTGAATCGTTTTACAGAGCCAAATACCAGCACCAAACTGGCTGTAGGTAGCGGTGAAGATGCCGAAAAATCTTTTAGTGACATTTTAGCGGTTAATGACTCTTGTCTTATTATCATACGAACTCCCTATTTATTCTGGCTTAAATCTAAGCTTATATTATATTTATAGTAAATTGCTACTAATTGTAATATTTTGTTATAAATTGTAATGATTCATTATAAACTACCCAAAAGGGTGATTGAAATAACAAAATTTTTTTTTGATTAAGTATGGATAATATATTAAATAGTGTTGCTAATTCTGCAGGTCTGTATATAAAATGAGACATAAAAATATGTTTCAAAATGTGTCAGTGGCACTAAACTGCATAAAAAATATAAAGGAGCTTGCTGGTGAACCAAAACGAGCCAAGTCAAGAAACGCCAAGTGAGAATGAGTCAGGTCAAGTTAAACTGACTGCAAGCGAGTCAAAAGTTAAAGTAATGGTCATCGATGACAGTAACACCATACGTCGTAGTGCGGAAATATTTCTTAAAGCTTCGGGCTGTGAAGTGATTTTAGCTGAAGATGGGTTTGATGCTTTAGCCAAGATATCGAATGAACACCCAGATTTAATTTTTGTTGATATCATGATGCCAAGACTTGATGGTTACCAAACTTGCTCACTAATTAAAAGAAATGCACGTTACAAAACCACACCAGTGATTATGCTTTCTAGCAAAGATGGCTTATTTGATCGTGCGCGGGGGCGCATGGTCGGATCTGATCAATATCTCACTAAGCCATTCACACAAGAAACACTGCTAGAAGCAGTAAGAACTTACGCAGTACTCGGTAAAGTTAATCAACAAGAGGCAGAATAAATATGGCGATACAAAAAATCTTAGTAGTAGACGATTCAGCAACAGACCGATTCTTTTTAACGGAGTTGCTAGAAACCGCAGGTTTTCAAGTAACGGGTGCTGAAAGTGGTGAGGAGTGTTTAGCTAAAGTTGCTGCAAATCCACCAGATATGGTGCTAATGGATGTGGTCATGCCAGGGCTAACAGGTTTTCAGGTTACACGTACACTTACTAAAGATACTAATACTGCACATATTCCAGTTATTTTATGTACGGGTAAATCGCAAGCGACAGATTTGGTTTGGGCAATGAAAATGGGTGCCAAAGCTTGTGTAACTAAGCCCGTGGTAGGTGCAGATTTGTTAGCACTGATTAAAACTTTAGAATAATCACAATAATAAGTGACTAAATAATCGTGGCTAAAACCTCAAATCTTCGCGAGTTTCAAGAAGCAATTCTTCTCAGGCTCAAAAACGTAGCTACACAGGGCGATGTTGCGTCTACTTCGCGCCTAGGCGTTACGGTAGGGTCAAAAAAACTACTCATTAATTTAAATGATGTGACAGAAGTGATTCCTGTGCCACCTGTCCAAGCTGTTCCTTTAACACAGTCATGGTTTCTAGGCGTTGCAAATATTCGTGGTAATTTATTCAATGTGACAGATTTTGCACAGTTTATTGGCTTGCCAGCCATACAAAAATCTGCAAATAACCGAATTTTATTATTAACTTCAAGTACAACCACACAGGCGGCACTGTTAATATCCAGCTTGATTGGTTTACGTAATACGGATGCCATGAAAGTTAAACCAGATACTGAAGGAGATATTTCTTTTAGTAAGCTAGCTTATGAAGATGCTGAAGGTAATGAATGGTTTGAACTGGACATTGAGGCGTTAGTTAGGGATACGGAATTTATACAACCTACTTTGACATAAACGGTGCTTAATCAAATCGTGTGAATGAATAAAATCAATAAATGTAAGATTAAACTTAGTTACAAATAACGTCGCAAAAAACAATTTTTATAAAGTAATAGCACTAACATAATTCGATGAATTGGGGCTCAAAATGGCATTAAACGTAGCAACTATAAA
>JBDSHU010000003.1:0-3370 GCA_039918335.1 Methylotenera sp.
ATTAGAAATTAAATTACCAATTACTGGAATTAAGCCGACGACAAAAGTAATCGCTATCATCGTTTTTACCAGTGGTAGATGAACACCCATTAACGGCAATACTAGCGCTAAATAAATAGCTGTAAAAAACGCGTTAATACTGGCAATACGTAACTGCGCAAATACTACGCGTTGAAAGGCATCACCAAACAAGCTACCGCGACATGCCAGCGCACGTGCGAAAGGTTTGAAATTATCCATCACTACAGCATCACGCATCGCTATCATTCCGCCTATCACCATTCCAACAAGAATGTGTGCGGTAGCACGTCCGGCTTCTTTACCCACCACTTGTAATTGACCTGCATGACCACGTAGCCAAATAGTAGCCTGCTCTTTAAAAGTAATCGCATCTGCGGGCAAATGCTCCAATAACCAGTTAGGTAGTATTTTGCGTGAGTCTTCAATAATTTGCGCCATTTTTGCCAGTAGCACGGTTAGGCTGCCTGCATCTGACCTAAAAAATGCAACTAAACCAGCGCCTGCTAACGCCAGTAGACTGACTATTATTGCCACTAAAATACCCACAGCCCAAAGTTTCGCGTAGTTACTGGGTCGTTTACTTGGAAATCTTCGTGCAATCAAAGGCGTAATGAGATGCACTAATTCATAAACCAACAATCCTGCTAACAGCGCGGGCAGCAGGTGAAATTGCAATACAAAAAACAATGTAAAAGCGATTAAAACCCAAGCAGATTTTTCATGGAAAGTCGCTGGTGGCGCTTGTGGATATTTGGTCATATAAAAGTTGGGTTCAGTAATGAGTTAGATAAATTGTTTTTGAGTGACATAACATTAAGATTTATGTGCGCCAAGATTTATAAATGAAACATACTCAAGCGCCATGCGATTTAAAACGGCCGATAAAACTAGCCACTTCATCTGCAGGTAAACAAACCGCTAAATCTATTTGCGCATTAAAAGCTTTAGTAACAATACTACCATTGCACTTAGTTAAAGATTTGGTTAATAAGTCCATTTGTTTATATTCAATGGTTAAGTGAATGGTCTGCATCTCAACAAAGGGCTGTGTTTTAGCCGCATCTAGCGCCATTTTTGCAGTACCGCCATAGGCACGTGCTAAACCGCCTGTGCCCAAATTGACGCCACCGTAATAGCGAATGACTGCCACGCCTACATTTATTAAATCTCGACCTTCAATCAACTTTAATACTGGCATGCCTGCCGTGCCAGAGGGTTCGCCGGCATCTGAAAATCTTTGAACAATACCTTGCTCAGTTTTAATACGAAACGCATAGGCAAGATGATGTGCATTTGGATATTTAGCAGCAAATGCTCTAAATGCAGAGCCTAGCTCAGGCTCGCTTGCGCAATGCACAGCCATGGAAATAAAGCGTGATTTAGTGATGGTCTGCTCGGCAAATCCAGCTTGAGCAATAGTGATCAATTATCAAATCCTAACGGTTAACTTAAATTATTTAAAGCAGATTTAAACACTGGTAATTAATGCAACCTACAATCAATTTAACCCAGTGATTTGACCTGCTGAATTAACATCAATATGCTCACTCGCAGGGTGCAATGGCAAGCCTGGCATCGTCATGATGTCACCGCAAATTGCTACTATAAAGCCAGCACCACGAGACAGCCTCAACTCACGCACTTGCAATACATGCTCAGTTGGTGCGCCACGCAAACTAGAGTCGGATGAGAACGAATATTGTGTTTTCGCTATGCACACAGGGTAATGGTTATAGTTTTTTTCCAATTCACGCAGTGTCATTTGTGCAGAAGCTGACAACTTAACTTGAAAAGCACCATATATTTTTTGCGCAATCGCTTCTATTTTTTGCAACAGTGGCATTTCATCTGGATACAAAAACTTGAAAGAATTAACGTCAAGTTCTTTCGTATTTTCTAATACGTTCAATACCTCCAATGCCAAGTCTTTAGCCCCTGCACCGCCTTGTGCCCAATGTTTGCAAACCAGTGCTTTAACGCCCATCTGCGCAACTTCTGCTTGTAATAATGCAATCTCGGCATCCGTGTCAGTTAAAAAATGATTCACCGCCACAACTATTTGCAAGCCAAAGTGTTGTTTGAGATTTTGCACATGCTTTTGTAAATTGACCATGCCCAGCTTTAAGGTCGCTAGATTTTCACTATTAAGCGCTTTTACCTCTACACCGCCATGATATTTAAGTGCGCGTACCGTAGCGACTAACACTACTGCTGAGGGTTGTAACCCAGTTTTACGGCACTTGATATCGATAAATTTTTCAGCGCCTAGATCTGCGCCGAAACCAGCTTCAGTCACTACATAGTCTGCAAGTTTTAATGCTGTTTTAGTCGCAATTACCGAGTTGCAGCCATGCGCAATATTGGCAAATGGGCCGCCATGTACAATGGCGGGGGTGTGTTCCAACGTTTGTACCAAATTAGGCTGGAATGCATTTTTGAGTAGCGCCGTCATTGCGCCTTCAGCTTGCAAATCAGTTGCTAACACTGGCTGTTGTGATGTTGTAACGCCAATTTGAATGTTTCCCAACCTAATTTTCAGGTCTTCAAGTGAAGCAGCTAAACAAAATGTCGCCATCACTTCACTGGCGACCGTGATATCAAAACCGGTGTGTCTTTCTATGGCTTTGCTATCGGTCACATTATTTAACGTGATTCTACGCAAAGCTCGGTCGTTCATATCCATACAGCGCCGCCAAGTTACGCTGGCGGGGTCGATATTCAGCGCATTGCCTTGATAAATATGATTATCAATCAGTGCGGCGAGCAAATTATTGGCGCTACTAATCGCATGAAAATCCCCTGTGAAATGCAGGTTGATGTCCTCCATTGGCACAACTTGTGAATGACCACCACCAGTAGCGCCACCTTTCAAACCAAATACAGGCCCCATTGATGGCTCACGGATACACACGACTGCTTTCTTTTCACTGTTGGCTAATACTTGATTAAGTGCGTCAGCCAAACCAATAGTGGTAGTCGTTTTACCCTCACCCGCGGGTGAGGGACTAATGGCAGTGACCAAAATCAGTTTGCCATCAGTGTTATCGTGCAGATTATGGATGCAGCTTGGACTGAGCTTTGCAATATGATGTCCGTATGGAATTAAATCGTTTGCTATAAGATTAAGCTTGCCTGCGACTACTGAAATTGATTGCAATGCTGCAGCTTGCGCGATTTCAATATCGCTTTTAATCTTATTAGTCATTGTTGAATTCCATGAGGCAACACTCTGAAAAATTCAAGTTTTTGAAAAACCAATTATTGGAGAAACCAGTTATTTACGACCGCCCAGAATATTACCTAGTACGCCACGAATAATCTGCCGCCCAAGTTGTGAACCTATTGCACG
>JBDSHU010000004.1:0-4823 GCA_039918335.1 Methylotenera sp.
CGCCGTCTTGGTGAACGCCGGTTGCACCTTTATCGGTACGATTTTGCTGTTTTTGAACTTGTGAACTGTCAGAGGTACCGATTGCAGAACCATCATCTTTATTCTCGTCTGTCGTAGCTGCAAATGATGTAATAGTTGACATCGAGAATGCGCTGATCAGTAATGCAGTGATTAATCTATTCATTATAAAACTCCTTGTAAATTGAGTAATCATTTAAGGCTTTATAAATCTCAAGGATTATCCTAATTCCTCTGATAATTCTGTAAGAATTAGAGTACAGATCCTTCTAGTCACTGGTCACAAAAATGATTTAAGTGAGGATGCTTAGCAGTTTTCTAGGCATTACAATTTTTAACAACCATAAATCACTTATTTCAATCACTAATAAGTTTTTTCGTTGCAATTGGACAAGGTGGCTAAAGTGATGGCAGTGTTAGGGAGGTTTCCGCATGATGACTAACAACAAGCCGAAATACAAGTCAGAGGATTTTGATTCCGAAATATTGAGCCTATTCGATAGCCCTGTTTTACATCAAAGAGATATCACCAATATTCTAATAAGGGTTCTAGAAAATTCAACAATGTAGCTTACTTCTATGAAATATCGATCAAAAGGAGTCTGTATATATTGCAGTAAACCTAACTTGCTGCTATAGATAAACATATAGTCCAGGTAAGCATGTCATGACCAAAGCAAGTTGCTTGATGTGTGCTGATATTACGAAGAAGTTCGAGCAGGATGTTGCTCGTGAGCTTTGGGGGCATGCGAGAGCGCGCTATAAGGCACCAACCAGACGAAAAAAGAACGAGCACAGTTGTTTGTTCTCAATCCCAAAGGCATAGCACCACGACCGATGGTACCTACCAGTTGTAATTGGTGCAGTCGCCATTGCTTTGCATAAGCTACTACGCGGTCATAAGAGCCAAGATAACCTAGCTTGACTAAGTCATGATAGAGCTGCTTGACGCTTCGTCGTTCTTTACGTTCACGATTGGATTCGGTTTTAAGCTACTGCTGCAGCTTGTCTATATAGAGGCTTAATTTACTGATACGTCCTTGTCCCCTATATTGAGGGGGTAACGATGTCATTGCGCAGGTATTTCTTGATGGTGTTGCGAGATAAGCCAGTTCTTTTGGCGATCTCACGAATCGACATTTGATCACGCAAATGCCAGTGTCAGATTACACTTAATAATTCCACGGTGATCACTCCCATTCTCCTGCTCATAGGTTGTGCAGAATAGTATCGGTACGTGGGTCAATTTCTAGTGCAATTTATATCACTAGGTGGGTCAATTCTGAGCGCAATTCAACAATCATCATATTCAATTTCCCCTGTGTTAGCTTTAGCAAATTTTACCCATCAAGTAATAAATAACTTTACAATTAATTTGTATTGATATTTAATATATAAAGTTTCAACCTATAAAACAATGTTGAATTTCCATTAAGTGCAAAACATGTTGAAAATGGCATTAAATCGACTTTCTATTTCTTAGTAATTCGTGAGTTTAAATTTACTAAGCATAAATTCTAAAGATTGAGGAGTTGCAAATGTTGAATTATAAAGGTGAGCCACCTTCAAAAAAAGCACTTAAAGAACAGTTTATCGATGCTAATGCCAACCGTTTTTCAACAGACGTACTAAACTCTGTAGCACGTATGATACTTGCTATTGAAAATCCAGAAGAAGTGATAAATGTAGCCCTTGAGTTTCTTATGGTTAAGTTAAATGCTTCTAGGGCAAATGGTGGTTTTTCAAAGCCTAAAGATCAATTTTACAATCCTATAGCAATTAAATTAAATAAAGATACTAATGGAATAGCACTAAAAGATTTTGTGTTCTCGAATCAATTAGAGGTATTTCAAAAAACCTGGAAACATAACTCTCCATTTGCATGTAGTGATATATCGAATTCACTTTTATTACATGATTCAATAGAAAAATTTGATGCTATTGGAAGTCAGTCATTTTTGATGCAAAGATTTGCAATAGATGGTGAGCCGATAGGTATAGTTTGTGTGGATTTTACTAATGAACAGCATGTATGGAGTGAAGAAGAAAAAGGTTTTATGAATACTTACACCGAAACATTTCTTGGTCCTATTGCAGGTATAAGCCATTACTGGAATAAAAAGCAAAAGCACCAGTCATGTGGAAAACCTAGTTCGTCTGAACTTGCTGCAATAAGGCTAGCTTCGAAGGGCATGAGTTATAAGGAGATTGCATGCAATCTTTCAAAATCTGTTAGGACAATAGAAAACCAGCTTAGAAATGCCCGCTTAACACTCTCCGCATCAAATCAAGCTGAACTTATCAACAAGTGTCAGACATGGCTTTAGATGAACTTAATACACATGTGAAGCTTATGAAAATAAAAAACTTAATTTACTGGGGTTTTATAAATGCGTAGAAATTATGGATTTACATTATTAGAGCTTTTAGTTGTTATGGTTATTATTGGCTTGTTAGTCAGCTATGTGGGGCCACGATATTTTTCTCAACTTGGGAAATCGGAGGTAAAGGCAACCCGCGCTCAAATAGTAGGATTTGCTAAGGCGCTAGATACATACCGATTAGACACAGGACATTATCCATCGGGAGATAATGGTCTGCAGGCATTAAGAATTTCGCCTGCTAATGAATCCAAATGGCAAGGCCCATATCTAGATAAAGATGTGCCATTAGACGCATGGGGTAACTCTTATATTTATCAAAATCCTGGTGAAAAAAATGAATACGATCTAATTTCTTTAGGTAAAGATGGGAGAGAAGGTGGTTCAAATGAGGATGCTGACATCACAAATTAACAGAGTATTAAGGATTTTTAGTATGGATAATAATTTGTTGTTACCGTCATGCAATTTTTATTAAGAGTTGCACGTGCTGGCCAGGTGCCAGTAAAGCTACGTTTAGAGGCATCTAATTTGGAGCAGGCTTGTCGTAGCGCCGAACAGCAGGGTTATGCTGTTCTAAGATCGCAAGAGTATGCGGCAAATAGATTCTATGTTGGTACAAGTAAGTTTCCCTTATTGCTTTTTTGTCACGAACTAAAGTCTCTGCTAGACGCGGGACTTACTTTATCGCAGTGCATTCAAACGCTCTCTAAAAAAGAATCACGTCCTGAAGTAAAAACAGTATTGGATACTATATCTGAGTCTCTAAATAATGGTTTATCTTTATCGGGAGCAGTGGAGGAGTTGCCCCAACATTTCCCCAGTTTATTCATTGCTAGTATTCGAGCTTGTGAAAAGACTGGCAATGTGGAAGATGGCTTGCAGCGATTTAGTTTGTATTTAGAGCAAATAGATGTGCTTCGTAAGCGCATTATCAGCTCGTCAATATACCCTGCTGTAGTCTTAGCTTCAGGAGCTTTGGTGTTGGCATTTTTGTTAGGGTTCGTTGTACCAAAATTTAGCCGCATTTATGAAGGTCGTAACATGCATCTTTCAACGGCATCTGAGTGGTTATTATGGTCTGGAAAAATGGTAGATCAACATGGGCTGCTAATTTCACTTGCATTACTCACAATAATTTCAATTACTTTTTTTTACGCAATGCAGGCTGGAGTGCGTGCCAATTTGATGAAAATACTTATTCGGTTGCCTTATATTGGAATGCGAATTCGTATTTATCAACTTAGTCGCTTATATCGTACTTTAGGCATGCTATTTCGAAGCGGCATCCCTATGATAACGGCATTTGATATGGTAAATGAATTGCTCGGACAAACATTGCAAGCAAATGTAGCAGAAGCTCGAAAAATGATAAGCGAGGGAAAGCCTTTATCTGAAGCCATGGATAAGTGTCAGCTAACAACATCAGTTTCATTACAACTATTTCAGGTTGGGGAAAGATCAGGACAACTAGAAACTATGATGGAGCGTGCAGCTTGTTTCCATGAAGAAGAGATGTTTCGTTGGATTGATACCTTTACAAAGTTATTTGAACCTTTATTAATGGCGGCTATTGGCTTAGTGATTGGCTTAATAGTGTTGTTAATGTATCTCCCCATTTTTGAACTTGCGAGTGGAATAGAGTAATGCAAGAATCATTTTCAATTGCTGAATTCGAGGAAAAAATTGATGCTGCGCGCGTAAGTGCCCAAGAGCAAGGCCGTAGAGCTGTAGATATACTAGAGGAAAGCATAGGACTTGCGCCTAAGCAATTTATGATTGCGCTTGGAAAATTGTTAGTATGCGATGTAATTACCCTAGATGATATGCTGCGGTATTCACCAGCTTTTGATTGTTTATCATATACCGAAGCCCTCCAATATAGTTGTGTAGCATTGAGAGAAAAAAGCACTCAAGCAGAAAATAATTTGTTATTAGTATATGCCGATATTTACAACCTAGATTTACCTGCTTGGGCAGTGGAGCGAATGGGCGCGCAATTCAGTACTCGCTTAGCACACCAATCTGATATTACTGCTTATTTGACTCTTCAAGAGGAGAGAATGCACGCAGTTGATTCTTCACTTGATTCTACAAAAGAAGACGGTGCTGCTTTCAGTCAGTCAGAAGAGTTGTCTATCTCTAATATTGAAGGTGATATTAGCCCAGTTGTAAAGTTGGTGAGATCAACTTTGTATGATGCCTTAAAAGCAGGAGCCAGTGATATTCATTTAGAAACCGTGAATAATGGACTTGTAATTAAGTATCGATTAGACGGTGTAATGAGTCATGTTGGTGTGGTAAGTGAACAAGAGAAGGCTGAGCAGACGATTTCACGCATTAAGATCATGGCGGAGTTAGATATTACCGAGCAGCGTGTGCCTCAAGATGGGCGATTTAGGGCGATATATCGTGGGCGTGAGG
>JBDSHU010000005.1:0-3546 GCA_039918335.1 Methylotenera sp.
ATGAGGCCTGGAATCAAAAATGCAGTATATGGTACACCGTCATAGACTTGCACATGACCCTCAAGGACATGTGAAAAAATCAACAGATAGAGCAACGCCGTAATCACGGGCGCTGCTACGGTTTGAAAAGCCACGCGCCAAAAACGTAGCAGCTCTTTTTTAAGTAATGTCCAAGGTCCTCTTAAAGCTGGGCTAATCATCACTGACCTACTAACGACAAAAATACATCTTCTAAATCTGCTTCGTTTAACTGCATATCAATCACCTTAATATTAGCTGACCGTAATACTGATAACACTAGCTCAATTTGCGTCATATCATTCAACGCAAAAGTAAAAATGCCGCTGTCTTGGCTACGTAATAACGGTTGGATATCAGCAGGTAGAGTCACATCGCCTAAAGTTAAGCGTAGATTTTTCCCTGCAAATTTATTCAGCAAATTGGCCGTGCTATCTAACGCCACAATTTTTCCCTGCTTCATCATGCCTACACGGCTACATAATGTTTCAGCTTCTTCTAAATAATGAGTGGTTAAAATAATAGTGTGGCCTTCGTAATTGAGCTTCTTAATAAATTCCCACATCAGTTGCCGCAACTCGACATCAACACCTGCTGTCGGCTCATCGAGCACTATTACAGGCGGCTTATGTGCTAAAGCCTGAGCAATAAGTGCGCGACGCTTCATGCCACCCGAAAGCTGGCGCATATTCGTATGCGCTTTATCCGCAAGTCCTAAACCCTCAAGAATTTCATCCACCCAAGCATCATTTTCTGGACCACGGCCAAAATATCCGGCTTGAAAACGCAGCATCTCGCGCACATTAAAAAATGGATCAAATACCAGCTCTTGTGGAACTACACCTAGAAGTTGCCTTGCCTGTTGATATTGATTCACCACATCAAAGCCCATTACTGAAACATCACCAGAAGTCGGTTTGATTAAACCTGCAAGAATACTGATTAAAGTTGATTTACCTGCGCCATTAGGGCCTAGTAGGGCAAAAAACTCCCCCTGCTTAATGGTTAAATCAATGCCTTTGAGCGCATGTAGACTACCAAAACGCTTATGTACGTCATTGATTTTAATTGCAGAGTTCATTTTAAGTTTGGATTTTGTAATAGGACAGGTAAATTTGGCTTGGCAAATATGCATTTAAAATCAATGCAAGGGGTTGTAAAACTTACGCTTAAAAAAATACGGCTCACATACAAATAAGCATGAATAAACCGTATGAATGATTAACAGGTGGTGACGCTGCTACAAAAAAACAATAGCCTTTTAGCAAAGGCTAGGTCGAATTGCTAATTTGTACTGATTGGAATAAATTCCGTGACACCATACAGCGCAGCAAGGCTGGTTAAATCGGCGGGTAAGTTAGTAAAGGTCACTTTACAGTTAGAAGCAATGGCACGACGCTGCCACTCCATAATTAAACTCACTGCCGCAGTATCCACATCAGTAACCGCTGAAAAATCAATTTCAATTGGATTTGTCATTAAAAGCTCATGGCTCTGACTTAATGTTGCATTGGCATTATCCATCAATAAGTCGCCTGAAACACGCCATTGATTTTTATGCTGGGTAATGTTGGTCATATTGACACGATCTGTATGCAATCTAAATTTAAATTAAGTTAAAACCCAACTCTAACTGGCTACCTTGTTTTTATCTGCAAGCTTTTTGTTCAAGCTATCTAAACCATTCTGGCGAATTTCATTGCTAAACTGACTGCGATAATTTGTCACTAAGCTCACGTTTTCTATCACAATATCGTAGACTTTCCAGCCGTCAGCACCTTTTACAAGTGAGTAATCCACTGCAACTGGCTGGCCACCTGGCTGTAAAATTTGTGTTTTTACACTCACATTTTTTGCATCTGGCTCGGCACGCAAAGGTTTATATTCAATCACTTGATCTTTATATTTACCTAGGGCAGAAGCATATGTACGTAACAACAGACTACGGAACTCTTTTTGAAAACTAACCTGCTGTTCAGGTGTAGCCGTTTTCCAATTTTTACCAAGCACCATGCGGCATACGCGATCAAAATCAAAATTGGGCAATATTTTTGCTTCAACCACAGAATATAATTGCTGCTGATTCCCCGCTTGAATCGCTTTATCATTTTTGATAATGGTTAACACTTCATCCGCAGTTTGCTTGACGAGTGCATCAGGCGTTGTTTCAGCATTGGCAATACCGAAATACAGGAGCGAACTTGTAAGCAAACTAGCGCCTACCAAAAATTTTAAAAATGACTTCATTGGAACCCTTTTTTTAAATACTTGCATTATTTTAATACTTTTTATATTACTTTACAGTAGCAGACGTTTCACTAAATACTTGAACAAGCTCTCTTAAAACGGCGCATCGCCCAATTCGGTTGACTTACCGACGGCAGGTGTAGCTACACCGTCTAATGCTTTAGGTTCAGCATCTTTTGTTTCTGCTTTAGTTTCAGAGGCCTTGCTAAACAAAAATTGGCTAATCATTTTCTCTAACACTACAGCGTCTTGCGTTTGCGTGATTTTATCACCATTTTTCAAAGCATCCTCTTCGCCACCCGCTTCAAGACCTATGTACTGCTCACCTAACAAACCCGCCGTATAAATATTGGCAAATGTGTCTTTAGGAAAACTATAGCGTTTGTCGATATTAATGACCACAATCGCTTCATATGTTTTGCTATCGAACGTAATATTATCAACACGACCCACTACAACTCCTGCACTTTTCACAGGTGCGTGTGGTTTTAAACTTCCCACATTTTCAAAAGCTGCGCTAACGCTATAAGTTTCACCAATTTTACTTGAGGTTAAATTTCCCACTTTCATAGCTAGGCCTAGTAAAGCAGCAACACCCAATGCTACAAAAACTCCTACCCATAAATCTATTGTTGTTCTATCCACTTAACATCCCCTCAATTTACACGTTTCATGCTTTATAACTACTGCTGGTTATATCACCAGCATAAATGACGTTAATACAAAATCTAAGCCCAATACGACGAACGATGAAATCACCACTGTACGAGTGGTTGCTCGGCTCACGCCTTCTGCTGTCGGTGGTGCATCAAACCCTTCAAATAAAGCAATCATGGTACAAACAACGCCAAACACTAGGCTTTTGATTAGGCCATTGACGATGTCAGTTCTAAAATCTACATTCGCTTGCATTTGCGACCAAAACGCCCCGTCATCAACCCCTATTAAAGGCACAGCCACTAAATAGCCACCTAAAATACCTACCATAGAAAATAAGGCAGCCAATATAGGCATCGAAATAACGCCTGCCCAAAAACGCGGTGCAATCACACGCGCAATCGGGTTAACTGCCATCATTTCCATTGCGGATAATTGTTCGGTCGTTTTCATTAAGCCTATTTCAGCAGTAATTGCCGTGCCTGCGCGCCCTGCAAACAACAAAGCTGTTACTACTGGTCCTAACTCACGCACTAGCGACAGCGCTACCAACACGCCAATAGCCTCCGATGAGCCATATTTTTGCAAAGTGTTATACCCTTGCAACGCTAGCACCATACCTAC
>JBDSHU010000006.1:0-4179 GCA_039918335.1 Methylotenera sp.
CCTGCATCACGGCCTACAGGCAATATATAAAATGCACCTTGCGAAGCCGATTTCATCACACCCACCTTGACGCCGTCCTGCTTCACAAATTCAGTAGCACGGGTGCGCGCGTTCTTTGTAGCATCTGCAATCAGCGACATTTTGATATTCTCTAAATCACTGACCAGATAGGAAGGCGGCGAGGCATTGACTGGATGGTTTTCTGCTCTTAATTGCAAAAGCGCTTTATTTGCCGCTGTAATTTTGCTCAAGTCTTTTGAAGTCACGCGTATATTTTGATAGGCATCAAAGCCATTTTGTACCTGACGCGGCACTTCTTTGATAAATACTTCGTCATAGTGCGGGTTTAAGGTTTCTACCTCAGCAGTCCAAGCTTCTGCAGCGAAACCTTGTTTTATCAGAAACGCTTCTACTACCTTGCGCTCAACTGCAAGGCGCTCTAACGCTGCTGCTTGCGTAGGCTGTGTAACGCTCATGGTCAAAGTCCATTCTGCGCTGTCTGCCTTGATTGGTTTTTCCGCCAGACCTTTTACCGTGATTGATTGCTGCCCCGAAACAGCACGCTTACCTTGTACGCCTAAAATGAAAGCTGCCGATGACATGCCAATGGCAAGCAAAATACCCAACACCGCCATGGCTTTGAATAGATTATTTTGTTCAGTCATTACACTTTCCTTTCATCTACTCAATCTGACTAGTTCCTGTGAGCAGTTAAGTGTTGAATTGCTTCATTGAGACCACATTGCACCTGTTCACTCTTACCGCCTGCCAGCATCGGTTTTAACGTCACCTGATCATTGGCGACTTCATCATCCCCTAATATCAAAGCAAATCTGGCTTGGCTTCTATCGGCTTTCTTCATTTGCGATTTAAAGCTACCACCACCGGCATGCAATACCACTTGAAAGTTGGCATTCCGTAATTGTTCGGCAATGCCAAATGCGGCTTGTTCAGCTTGCTCACCTACATTGACTAAATACACATCCGGCGCATCATCAGCTACGCTTCCGTATTCCTGCATCAACAAAAACACGCGTTCTAATCCAATACCAAAGCCACATGCTGGTGTTGCATCGCCGCCTAATCTTTCTACTAAAGCATCGTAACGTCCGCCGCCTGCAATCGTGCCCTGTGCACCAAGTTTAGTCGTCACCCACTCAAATACAGTGCGGTTGTAATAGTCTAAACCGCGCACTAATCTAGTGTTAATTAAATATGCCACGCCTGCAGCATCTAGCAACTTACACAGACTATCAAAATGTGTGCGGGTTGCATCACCCAAACAATCAATTAATTTCGGCGCAGCTTCGCACACAGCTTGCATGCGTGGATTTTTAGTATCTAGTATGCGAAGCGGATTAGTGTGTAAACGACGCTTTGCGTCCTCATCCAACACATCCATATGTTGTTCAAAATAAGCAATCAGGATATTGCGATATTCTGCGCGCTCATGTGCATCACCAATACTATTGATTTGCAGCTGAACATCTTGAATGCCTAATTCGCGCCATAATCTGGCTAGCAATACAATTTGTTCGGCATCTACTTCCGGCGCCTCAAAACCAAAGGCTTCGACACCGATTTGATGAAATTGGCGCTGGCGGCCTTTTTGTACATTCTCATGCCTAAACATTGCACCGCTGTACCACAGCCTGACTGGGCCGTTATAAGTAATATTATGCTCTACCACTGCGCGTACGCAACCTGCTGTACCTTCTGGACGCAAGGTTAATTTATCGCCATTGAGCTGGTCTTGCCATGCGTACATTTCTTTTTCGACAATATCGGTATGTTCACCCACAGAACGCACGAATAAATCGGTAGGCTCTACCAATGGCATACGAATATTTTTATAGCCATATTGTGCAAGTACGCGGCGCGCAGTGTCTTCCAGCTTGAACCATAGCGGCGTAGCTTCAGGCAGAATGTCGTAAAAACCTTTAATACTTTGGAATTTTGCTGGCTTAATTGCTTTGGCTTCAGATTTTACAGTGTGGCTAACTGATTGTTTTTGGTTGACTGGTTCTACCATCATGCGATTGCTTTAATTGAAATTGTTTTGTTTGTTTGAGCTGGCATGTTTGAATCTATCACGTTTGAATAGTGTAACTTGCCACCTTCTGCATAATTGACCTGTACATAGGTTTCAACGATCGCTTGGAATTCTTCTGCAATATGGTCGCCTTTTAAGGTCACGGTTTTTTCGCCATCTACGAATACAGGTGCGACTGGCGTTTCACCCGTTCCGGGCAAACTAATACCGATATTCGCAAGTTTCGATTCGCCAGGACCATTCACCACACAACCCATCACCGCTACGCTCATATTCTCAACTCCGGCATATTGGCTGCGCCATACCGGCATCTGGTTGCGCAGATAGGTTTGAATCTGCATGGCAAGTTCTTGAAAGTAAGTGGATGTTGTACGACCGCAACCTGGGCAAGCCGTGACTAAAGGCGTAAATGAACGTATGCCCATGGTTTGCAGAATCTCTTGGGCGACAATGACTTCTTTAGTACGAGATTCATTAGGCTCAGGGGTTAATGACACACGTATCGTATTGCCAATGCCCTGCTGTAGCAGCAATGCCAGCGCGGCAGTAGAGGCTACGATACCTTTAGACCCCATGCCAGCTTCAGTTAAGCCTAAATGCAGCGGGAAATCGCTGCGGGTTGCTAACTCGCTATAGACTTTGACTAAATCCTGCACATTACTCACCTTGCAGGAAATGATAATTTGATTGGGCGACAAGCCTATTTCCACGGCCTGTTGCGCACTCTCAAGTGCAGATTGAATCAATGCTTCACGCATTAACGCATCTGACGACAGAGGCTCAGCAAGCTTAGCATTATCATCCATCATCTGCGCCATTTTAGCCTGGTCTAAACTCCCCCAGTTAACGCCAATGCGGACTGCTTTTTTATACTGGATTGCCGTTTCTATCATCGCAGCAAACTGCTCGTCGCGTTTTGAGCCCTTACCTACATTACCTGGATTAATACGATATTTAGCTAATGATGCTGCACAATCTGGAAATTGGGCTAATAACTTGTGTCCGTTATAGTGAAAATCGCCCACTAACGGCACATTGCAACCCAATGCATCCAAGCCGCGACGAATGTTACCAACTTGCGCGGCCGCTTCAGGTGAATTGACCGTAATACGCACTACTTCGCTACCCGCCTGCCATAATTCAAATACTTGCTTAATCGTGCCTTCTGCATCAGCGGTATCGGTATTGGTCATACTTTGCACTACGACGGGAGATGCCAATGTGCCATATAAACCACCACCTACTGGCACATGACCTATCATCACCTGCAATGTGTTGCGTGGTTGATTGAGATGAAATAAATTCAACGACTACTCCAAAACCTTAACATTTATTGTAAAACAAGACGTGCGACATTGTTTTTAGTATACCCAGTTAAATCTAACTGCTTACCTAGAAACATCAACTTGGTGGCTTTAGCGTTACCTACTAATACGTTAAATGGTGGCTCTCCGTCAAAGCCATCAGTACTACCAGCCACTAACAATTTTTCATAAACCACTGCACCTGATTGATTGCTTACACGTATCCATGTTTGCTCATCCACAGTTACACTCACTTTTTTTGTGGCTAAGTTAGCATTCAAAGCAGTGGTTTTAATTTCGCTGTTTTTAACCTCTGTAGACTTAGTCTCAGGAGCTTGCACAGCATTTGCTTTAATTGTATTAAGACTTACTGCTGAAGAAGGTGCCAACTGCCCAGCCTGAGGAATCACTTGACTGAGTTTTTTTTCAGTTGGTAGCGTTTGGGTTAAGCTATTCGACGCCACAGTATTTAATGGCGATACTGGATTAGCAATATTAGATGTCGCCCTACTCTCTTCAACAATATTCGTAGTAGGTGTTTCTGAGTTTGCGAGCACTTCTGCAGCAGTAGCATCTGCCTGTCTTTCAGCGGCTGGCAGAGCAACCTCCGGTAGCGCAACTTCTGCTGAGGCTACCGTTGGCAGTGCAACCGATTGCGGCTGTGTCTCAGCCACTGGTTTTGGCATGTAATCTACATAAAATAACCATGCCAATAAAAACAATAACACTAATATGCTACTTAAAATATAAATGAGCCATGGTTGACTATCCTTACCAGACATTACTTCATACATAGAAGAATGTACGCTTAATTTAGCAGGC
>JBDSHU010000007.1:0-5220 GCA_039918335.1 Methylotenera sp.
CGTCGTGAAGGTGAAATTGGCCTGAGTTTTTTTTTAGGTGTTGATAGAATTTATACCATCATGTTTTTGCTTGGTGGTGATTCAAGCAATATGAAGTTAATAGTTGGTAACTTGCAAGGAGATGGCAGGGATAAAGCTGACACCTACAAAGAACTTACCAAAGCCTTTCATGGCATGCGCCCCCGTGATTTTTTAATCAATATATTACAAATGATTGGTCGAGAGCTTGGTTGTAAGGAAATTTACGGCATTTCTGACGATGCACATCGAAGCAATCTGTGGTACTCAAAAGCATTTAAACAAACCAGTTACGACACAATCTGGTTAGAGCATGGAGGGAAAAAAGAAGATACAGGTTTCTTTGTATTATCTTCACTTGTAACAAAGCGGACTGATGATGAAATCCCAACTAAGAAACGTACAGTTTATAGACGACGTTATGAGTTTTTGGACGAACTACAATTGGAGCTAGAAAAAGTCATCCAACATCCTCCTCCTAAAATGAATATTAATATGATGCATAAGCACTATATTCATGAAATTAAAATTAAAAGTAGTGTCTGCATAGCTTATTTTTTTGTAAGCCTAAATTGCAGGGATTTAATCGAAATATTTTTATGAATATTGTGATATTAGGTGGAGGAGGTTTTATTGGTTCAACAGTCGTGGACCGACTTTTGCTAAATGGGCACAATTTGAGGGTTTTTGAACGTCCGCGTGTAGTGCCTTATCGAAAGTTCAAGGAATCTGAACATGTAGAATGGATTACTGGAGATTTATCAAATACCCACGATATTAGCAATGCACTAAGAGATATGGATATAGTGTTGCACTTAATTTCGACTACCCTACCAAAGGGTTCAAATGATGATCCCATATATGACGTTAAGAGTAATGTTGTGGGAACAATAAAAATGCTTAACGCAATGGTAACTCACCATGTTCAGAAGATAGTATTCATATCGTCTGGTGGCACCCTATACGGAAACCCTATATATCTACCTATTGATGAAAAACATCCCACCAATCCGTTAGTGTCATATGGCATTACAAAACTTGCCATTGAGAAATATTTACAGTTGTACAGTCATTTGTATGGCATTAAAGCAATTACTTTAAGAGTTGCAAATCCATATGGTGAACGTCAACGTA
Organism: Methylotenera sp.; assembly: GCA_039918335.1. Classification (GTDB taxonomy): domain Bacteria; phylum Pseudomonadota; class Gammaproteobacteria; order Burkholderiales; family Methylophilaceae; genus Methylotenera. The sequence goes on from JBDSHU010000007.1 coordinate 1,153, forward strand.
TTGAAACCGCACAGGGTGCTATTGGCGTTTTTTTATATAAGGGGCTCATGGATCTTCCAATAGAAATTTGGGGTGATGGCAGTGTTACGCGAGACTACCTTCATGTGAGTGATGTTGCTGAGGCTTTCAGTCGTGCTGTGGAATATTCCGGTGAAGAGTTTTGTTTCAACATCAGTTCTGGGACTGGTACAAGTTTGAACGAACTTATTCGTATGGTTGAAAATGTAATTGGCAAATCAGTTGAGGTTCGCTATAAGTCAGGTAGAGCATTTGATGTGCCTATGAGCGTATTAAGTAACGATTTAGCACGTAAAAATCTGCACTGGACGCCTTTGGTTTCCATGAAAGATGGCCTCTCTCTTACAGCAGAATGGATGAAGACAGAGTTGTCTAGATCGCATCCTGATATGGTGAGCTAGTCTAGAACGTTTAAGCAATATTGACATCTTTGCAGGTGCCAACCGATAGTTGGATAACTTCCCGAGTATAGTGTTTTGTTTTGGTCTCAGCCACTAGAACGACTTGGCCATTTGAGATTACATCCTGGATTTAGGTGCGAAAACTAACCTTAGCTAGAAAGTGTTAATCCAATCAATAAGTTATGGTTGTACAAGATTGCCGGGAGCACTAAAAGTAGCAACTCGTTATATTATGGCAATAATTTAAAGCGCAATTAAAAAGCGGGATTGTATAAATGGTAGGTATTTTATTGGCAGCTGGTTTTTCTCGTAGATTTGGTTCAGCCAATAAACTTTTACATTGTTTGCCAGATGGTCGTCCGATAGCATTAACATCTGGTGAGAATCTGACTAAAGCTATTCCAATCAGCATTGCAGTCGTTAGGCCAGAAAATAAAGTGCTGGCAGAGTTATTGCTAAATGCGGGCTTGAAAGTTGTATTCTGTACTGAGAATGACCAAGAAATGGCAAACAGCTTAACTACAGCCATTCGCTACTCCTCCAACTTTAAGACTTCAAATGATGGGTTTATTATCGCTTTAGCCGATATGCCGTATATTGCCCCTGTAACCATTACTGCTGTGGCGACTAGACTTAATGCTGGTGCATCAATTGTCATGCCAACCTATCATGGCCAACGTGGGCATCCTGTTGGCTTTGCCGCAAAATTTCGTAACGAGCTAGAAAATCTGCAAGGCGACGAGGGTGCACGTTCTATTATTAAGCGTTACCCAAATGAAGTTGAGCTGTTAGCAAGTGATGATACGGGGATTTTAGCGGATATTGATACGCAAGCAGACTTGAGAAGCTAAGCTTTAGCCTCACAGCGCACATCGCTAATAAAACTAGTGCCCATTTTAAGTTGTTGCACTCTTACCTGAATAAGCTCAGCAAGTATGGCGATAGCGATTTCAGCAGGGGTTCGGCTACCGATACGTAAACCTACAGGACCACGCAGGGTGGAAATTTCTAATTCATTCAGATCAAACATGCGCATGCGCTCGCGGCGCTTCTCTTGATTCTTCTGCGAACCTAATGCGCCTACATAAAATGCATCTGATTTGAGCGCTTCAAGTAAGGCCATATCATCAAGCTTAGGGTCATGTGTCACAGCAACTATTGCAGTGTGCCCATCTGGCTTGATTTCTAGCACTACATCGTCAGGCATGCCTTCAATCCAGGTTACACCTTCCACATGCCATTCAGCTCGAATTTCTTGGCGCGGCTCACAAACCAGCACATCAAAATCTAGCACCTGTGCCATGCTGGCTAATAAAGAGCCTAGTTGATTTGCACCAATAATGAGCAGGCGCCATTGCGGGCCAAAGTAGGTATGGAACCAATCGCCATCTATTTTTGGCAGGCCTTCAGGTAAGACTTCCATTAACTTTACTTGGCCAGTGCTTAAGCTGACTGAGCGTTTGATTAATTTCCGGCCTACCAAACTTTCTACCAAAGCCTGTAATTGCGCTGGCGTGTTTAACGGCTCAACAAATATCTGCAAACGACCACCACACGGAATTCGGAACCTTTGCGCTTCATCTCGACTGATACCATATTCCATAATTGATGGCGTTGTTGGCAGCTCGTGATTTCGCGCTTTATCTGCCAAATCATCTTCAATGCAGCCGCCCGATACTGAGCCTATCAGATGACCATCCTCGCGCACGACCAATACCGCACCTGGCAGGCGTGGCGCTGAGCCCCAAGTCTGTACTACGGTGAACAAATGCGCCTTATAGCCGCTGTTCAGCCATTCCAGCGCACGCGTTAATACTTCTAAGTCAGCAGATTTCATAGATGTATCTCAAAAAGCCAGCCCAACTCTAGGCCAGTTGATTGCCAATCGGCAGGGTGCGAATGCGCTTGCCAGTCGCTGCAAAAATCGCATTGGTCACCGCAGGCGCTACAGGCGGCAAGCCTGGCTCACCAACACCGCCCATTTTTTCTGTACTTTGCACGATATAGACCTCAACTTTAGGCATGCTAGCCATGCGCATCACTTGGTAATCATGGAAGTTAGATTGCTGCACCATACCATCTTTAAAGGTAATTTCACTTTGCATTGCTGCACCTAAACCAAATGAAACGGATGATTCCATCTGTGCTTTCAGTGAATCCGGGTTCACCGCAAGACCACAGTCAATCGCCGATACCATGCGATGCACTTTGACCTCACCTGCAACTACAGAGACTTCCGCAACTTGTGCAACGAAACTGCCAAAAGATTCATGCACGGCAATACCGCGGAAGACACCCTTAGGCAATGGCTTGCTCCAGTCCGCTTTTTCAGCAGCTAAATTAAGTGCAGCCAAATGACGTGGATGATCTTTCAGCAATGTACGGCGATATTCCAGCGGGTCCTTTTTCGCGGTATGTGCGAGTTCATCAATCAAACTCTCCATCACAAACGCAGTATGGCTATGACCCACTGAGCGCCACCAAAGTACCGGAATGCCAGTTTTGGCAGTATGTAAGCTCACCTGATAATTAGGGATACTTTTTAGATAAGGTGAATCTGCGGTGCCTTCTACTGAAGTTGCATCAATCCCATCCTTAATTTGATAAGCTTCAAATGGAGTGCCCAGCATGATTGATTGACCGACAGCCGTATGTTCCCATACTGTTGGCATGCCACTAGCATCCAAGCCGATTTTAGCTTTATGTAGAAACATGGGGCGGTAGTAGCCGCCTTTTACATCATCCTCACGGCTCCACACGGTTTTCACGGGAACGCCTGCCGCCTTAGCGACTTGCACAGCTTCTGATACAAAATCTGCCGCCGGGTTAGCGCGCCGACCAAACCCGCCGCCGAGGAATAAGGTATGTATTTTTACTTGCTCGGGTTTAAGTCCCAATATTTTTGCAGCAGCTAGCTGATCCGTGCCCTGCATTTGGGTACCAGTCCAAATCTCACAAGTATCTTTTTCAATTTTCACTGAGCAATTAAGTGGCTCCATAGGGGAATGTGCCAAGTACGGTAAAGCATACTCAGCTTCTACAAATTTTTCAGCCTTGGACATGGCCGCTTTGCTGTCACCAGCTTTTGCGGCTGTTAAACCTGGTGTCGTGGCCATTTTTCTAAACTCTTCAAGCAGTGCTTTTGAATCAAGGCCAGCGTTTGGGCCTAAATCCCAGTCCACTTTCAGCGCATCACGACCTTTTTTTGCCGCCCAGTAATTATCTGCAATCACAGCTACGCCAGTCGGTACTTGCACGACTTGATGTACGCCTTTAACTTGTTTAGCGGCACTTGCATCAAACTTTTTAACTGACCCACCAAAGACTGGAGAACGCGCCACCATGGCCGTCATTAAGCCTTCAAAGTGAACATCTTGACCAAATATTGCCGTGCCATTTATTTTTTCAGGCCCATCAAGGCGTTTAGTCGCCTTGCCAATAATTTTCCAATCTTTAGGGTCTTTCAGAGTTACGGCTTTAGGTGTTTCCAGCTTAGCCGCAGCTTCTGCTAAATCACCATAACTGATTTTCTTATCGCCACTTATCACAAAACCATTTTCTGTTTTGATGCTATCAACAGGCACACCTAGTTGCTCAGCGGCGGCACTGACTAACAGTGCGCGTGTCAATGCACCAGCTTGTCGGTAAC
>JBDSHU010000008.1:0-10899 GCA_039918335.1 Methylotenera sp.
AACAAATAGCGTTGAAATTTTGGGGGTGTTAATTGAGAGTTAACATTCCTACCATGCTTACATGGTTACGCATTGTGCTGATTCCCGTATTTGTTGGCGCGTTTTACTGGCCTGAAAATTTACACAAATTAAGTGCAATGCCTTCTCATATGGTGAATATTTTTGCAACTGCAGTCTTTTTGATTGCAGCCTTTACCGATTGGCTAGATGGCTATTTGGCGAGGCGCTGGCATCAAACCTCAGCTTTCGGTGCATTTTTAGATCCTGTAGCAGACAAGCTTATGGTGGCGGCAGCCCTCATCGTACTAGTGGAGTTTGGCCGTGTGGGGGCAATTGTTTCCTTGATTATTATTGGTCGTGAAATCGCCGTGAGTGCGCTTCGTGAGTGGATGGCAGGCGAAGGTCAGAGTAGTAGTGTAGGTGTGGCGATGATTGGGAAAGTAAAAACTGCGGTGCAAATGCTGGCGATTTTATTTTTGTTGTATTGGGATAATGTGGATTTGGGCAGCATGGGAATATTTAAAACTCGTGACATTGGACACGTTTTAATCGTCATTGCTGCATTTTTAACATTGGTATCAATGGCTTATTACCTTAAGGCCGCGCTGCCAAAATTAAAGGGCAAATAAAACTGCAATAAATAAGCATTAAGAGTGCGATTTAGTCTTGACAGCTTTCTGAAAATCGCTAGAATGGCGTCCTGTCTTAACGACGCGGGAATAGCTCAGCTGGTAGAGCGATACCTTGCCAAGGTATAGGTCGCGAGTTCGAGTCTCGTTTCCCGCTCCAAATTTTTTAGTTAAGTTAGTAGGTTATATAAAGCTGACTTAATTTAATACGGCATAAAACGGCGAAAGCATTCATGCTTTCGCCGTTTTAGTTTCAGCAAGTATTGTTTGGTTATTGGTGTTACTTAAAATATACTCAGCAATTGAGTGTAATAGATTAAGTGCAATATTTATAACCTAATACAGATGGCGCGATAGCAAAGCGGTTATGCCGCGGCCTGCAAAGCCGTTTAGACCAGTTCGACTCTGGTTCGCGCCTCCAAATACTATTTATCCCGTCCGATAAGTTCATTTTCAAAAGAAAAATCAGCGGTTTCAGCTTGTTTTCCAGTCTGATCAGTTCTTTCCCGTTGCTGGGTAAGTAATTGTTCCAGTAAGAAAATAAGTAATTAGCCCGAATGGACTATTGATAAATGAGAAGTAAGTGATTAATTATATTAAATAATCATTACCTATTGATTTCAATTATCTTTACAAGGGGTTTAAATGAACTTCATCAGTGTGCCAAAAATTACTACTCCTCAACTCCATTATTCAAGGTCGGCAATCGTATTCGTCATTTTTTTTCTAAATTGCAGTCTTACCGCATGCTCCACCCTTGGGAACTCCCTAAGAGAGTCAGTGGCACCAGAAACCCCGCCATGGCCTGAAAAGTTCAATGATCCATGTAAACATGATACTTGCGTCAAGAAAGAGGCTACTTTGGCTTTTAATCAAGCTAATGACTACTGTCGCAGAGTTCAGAATTATTATGAGAACCAAGGTTTTCGTGCAAGTGGAACGAAGTTTGGAATCGGTATTTTAGGAACACTGGCAGGTGCAGTGTTTGCGCCAATTTCTACGGGTAGTGCTGCCACAGCTTGGTCTGGGCTATCAGGAGCAACAAATGGGATGCAGACTTCATTTAACGAAGCGTTTTCAAATCAATTGACCATTAAATATAGGGCGGCAGTTGTTACAGCAGCAGCCGAGGGTGTTGCAGCGTATAAAAGCGTTGTAGATCCAAATGACAAAGTGGATGCGGCCATAAGTATGGCTAGGTCTTGCTCTATGGCATCTGCGCTTGCAGAACAGCAAGCATTGAAGGCAATTTCTCAAGATTCAATAAGTGAAACTGGTAAAAGAGTTTTATCTAACGACAATGCAAATTTTCCTGATTCAAGTACCTCAAATGGAACTACACCAGCAGTAGGTGGAACTGCCAATGGGGCGCCAGCACAAGATGGAAATAAAGATTTAACTCGATAAAAATTTAATGAGTTAATTAAATGGCTAGATGATGCATGGTTTGATGCCTCATTTAGCCACAATCAACTCATATTAGCTAGTAGTACAGCAGGTTCCCCCTGTCTGTTTTTAATGTCCAATTAGAAATAAGATAAATAAACTGGGAGTATAAATAAACTTTAAAATTTACATGGTCTAATGTATAGGTCTTTAGCCCATGATTCGATAGAGGCTCACTTTAAAATAAGGCAGCTTTTATTAACTAACGCTTAATTTCTTAAGCAGCAACTCAAGGTTGCTTTCAATAATTAGACTTATTCCTATTGCAGTTTCCCGTCTCAATAAATCACTCAATATCAACTTCTATAGTAATTTATAAAAATTAATTAGCATTACTTATGCATTGACCATTAGTACAATAGGGTATTTGTATACTTTTTGCTAAATTACGTATTACCGATGCTACACTTGCAATTAAATTTTTATATAAAATACTCTCAAGTATTGAGCGTCAAACAAAAACATGACTGTGGAAAATTTGTTGCAGAACAATCAAGAGCCAAGCAATTTCAGGTCAGACATCACAATAGATCAAGTGGACAGCTTGCTTGATTGCCTAATGTTGCTCTGTCAATTAAATGATGTCGCAATGACCAGAGATGCATTGACATCAGGTTTGCCTTTACGGAATGGCAAACTTACGCCAGTACTCTTTAAGCGTGCAGCTGAGCGTGCAAATTTAGTCTCTAAAATCATCAAAAAACCTTTAAAAGCGATTACTTCAGAATTTTTACCTGCAGTATTGTTGTTAGCAGATGAAGAAGCTTGCGTGCTACTAGGCTGGGATGCCAGCAGGCAGAACGCTCGAGTGATTTTCCCTGAATTAGGCGAGACTGAGGTGCTGATTTCAGCTACAGATTTAGCAAGTCGTTATATTGGCTATACCTTAACTGCAAAACTTAAATTTGTATTTGATGAGCGTACCCCTGCAGTAGGTAAAGTGCGGATCAGACATTGGTTCTGGAGTGCACTGGCGGATAATCGCAAGGTATATAGCGATGTCATGGTTGCGGCTTTTCTTATTAATATGTTTGCACTCGCTATGCCGATTTTTACCATGAACGTGTATGACCGCGTCGTTCCTAATCGTTCTATTGAAACTTTGTGGGTGATGGTCATCGGTATTTGTTTGATTATCATCGGTGATTTAGTGTTACGTACCATGCGCGGTTATTTTTTAGATTGGGCAAGTCATCGTGTTGATATTAAGTTATCAGCGAAGATTATGGAGCAGGTGTTAGGTGCGCGTTTAGAAAAGCGACCCACCTCAGTCGGCTCATTTTCTGCCAGTTTGCGCTCATTTGAAATGGTGCGTGACTTCATTACTTCTGCAACAGTCACGGCATTTATAGATATTCCATTCGCATTAATCTTTGTGGTTGCCATGGCTTGGATTTCATTGTGGATGGCTGTTCCTGTGCTTATCGGTGCGATTATAATTTTAGTATATTCATTCACTGTGCAAAGCAAGATGCATGATTTATCTGAAACAATGTATCGGGCAGCGGCTGTTAGAAATGCAACACTCATCGAAAGCTTAGTGAGCCTGGAAACCGTTAAGTCACTGGGGATTGAAGGCCAGATGCAGCGCAAGTGGGAAAAAAGTGCCGCGTTTATGACCGAAGTGAGTGGCAAGTTAAAACTGCTTTCTATTTCAATTAGTAATACGGCAAATGCGATCAGCCAGCTGATTACCATTAGCTTGATTTTGCTTGGCGTTTACTTAGTGATTAAGGGCGACTTAACGATGGGTGGTTTAATCGCCTGTACTATGCTGGCGGGGCGTGCACTAGCTCCTATCTCACAGGCTGCCGGTTTAATGACGCAATACCACAATGCTTCAACCTCATTAACTGCATTGAACGAGGTGATGCAGAACCCCGTAGAGCGTCCGCTAGATGCTAACTTTTTATCTCGTGCAACATTTAAAGGCGATATTGAATTTAGAGAGGTTTCGTTTAATTACCCCGGCTCAGAGCTGGATGCACTTACTAAAGTCTCCTTTAAAATAAAAGCGGGAGAGCATGTAGCATTATTAGGCCGAATGGGTTCGGGAAAATCAACGATCCATCGTTTGATTTTGGGTTTGTATCAACCTACTGCAGGTGCAATCTTAATTGATGGCATTGATACACGACAAATAGACCCCGCAGAATTGCGTCGTTGTGTCGGGTATGTTCAACAAGACACGCAACTTTTTTACGGCACTATGCGCGACAATATTACTATCGCGGCACAGTACGTCAATGCACAGGATATTCTGGAAGCAGCACAAATCGGCGGTATAGATGAGTTTGTGAACACCCATCCTAAAGGGTTCGATATGCTGGTGGGCGAGCGCGGCGAAACTTTGTCAGGTGGCCAGCGCCAAGGCGTTGGTATTGCACGTGCAATGATCAATAAACCCGCTATTTTCCTGCTTGATGAGCCTACCAGCGCGATGGATCACTCAGGTGAAGAGTTGATTAAAAAGCGCTTAGCTACGGCGACACAAGGTAAAACGATCGTTTTGATTTCTCATCGCTCAACGCTATTTGATTTAGCACAAAGAATCATTGTGGTGGACAGTGGACGTATTGTGGCCGACGGTGAAAAAGGGCAAATTGTTGAGGCTCTACGTTCAGGTAAAATAGGCAAAGCGCTATGAGTGAATGGTTATTTAAATTCTTAGGTGGTCTACAAGGTTTTTATACCAAGCATAATTGGCTTACGAGGCCAGTTTATTGGATGCTGGAAAAAGTAGTGCCGAATAAAACCAGCGAAGATTTAGCTTGGGATGAGGAGGCTGATCTATTACTAAAAGAGCAAACACCAGTACACGCAAGAAAAATACTTTATTTGATCGCGTTAATTCTACTTACGTTAATTATATGGGCTTATTTTGCCAAAGTAGATGAAGTTACACGGGGTGAGGGCAGAGTCATTCCATCAAAACAAGTGCAAATCATACAATCTTTGGATGGCGGTATCGTGACTGCAATTCTAGTAAAAGAAGGCGATAACGTAATTGCCGGAACACCATTGGTGCGCATAGACGAAACCCGTGCAGTATCATCTTTACGCGAAAATCAGTCGCAATATTTATCATTACTTGCACGTCAGGCACGATTGCAGGCTTTAGCAACCGGAAGTGCGTTTGAGCCTCCTGCTGAAGTTAAGCAAAATGATCCTGATTTATATGCTGAAGAATATGCTTTATATCAATCCAGCAAAGATGAGCTGTCCTCAATGCTTAGCATTTCGCGTAATCAAATGGAGCAGCGTGAAAAAGAGTTGGTAGAAGTACAATTCAAAAAAGAATTAGCGGAAAAAACCTATGAATCGACAGCAAAAGAATTGGCTGCTAATAAGCCACTGCTCGCTAGTGGTGCCGTTTCTGAGATTGATATATTGAAATTAGAAAGAGAAGTAAATAGGGCACGTGGCGAGATTGATCAAGCGCGCGCGCAAATTAGCAGAATTCAGGTATCAATTACTGAAGCCAGCCGCAAGATTACAGAAGTTGAACAGACGTTCAGAAGTAAAGTGCGTACGGAGCTTACAGATGCTTCGGCTAAGTTGGGTTCACTCACTGAGTCTAGCGTAGCACTCAGCGATAGAGTGAAACAGGCAACGTTAAAATCCCCGGTGAATGGTAAAGTCAGCCGTATATTCTTTAATACTATTGGCGGGGTGATTCAATCTGGTAAGGAGGTAATGGAAATTGTGCCGACAGATGATGCCTTGGTGATAGAAACTAAAATTGAAATCAAGGACATTGCATTTTTACGACCCCAGCAACCGGCAGTTGTAAAGCTGACCGCATATGATTACACCATTTACGGTACACTCGATGGTGTGCTTGAAGGGATATCAGCGGATTCTACTGTGGATGATAAAGGTCATGCATATTATACGGTGCGCGTACGTACGCTAAAGTCCAACTTAGGTGAAGGCTTACCGATTATTCCCGGTATGGTTGCGCAGGTAGATATTTTAACGGGCAAAAAAACCATACTTTCCTATTTACTGAAGCCTGTGCTTAAAGCCAAAGCTACTGCTTTTACTGAGCGATAATGCGCAATATATTCATAACGACCCAACAGCAATTATTAAGCAGCTGGATAGCGGCTTTTCCTAATGCTGAATTAGCCTTTAATATCCCGGCAATTTCAGAAAATAATGACATGATGTTTTGGTTGCATATGAATGTGGATAGGCAGCAATGGATGTCTAATGCAATTGCAGAGATTAAACGGCATTATCCAACGGCTAAAATGGTGGTGCTGGCAAATGCACCTAATCAGGCGGAGGCTTTTTATTGTTTGAGTTTAGGTGCACAGGGTTATTGTCATGCCTTCAGTGCAGCACAGCTACTGAATGAAATTAAAACCGTGGTTATCAACGGCGGCGTTTGGATGGGGAATGATTTACTCAAGCAGTTGATTGAAATCACCACAAGTCTGGTGGGTAATCAGCCACAACAAGTATATGACTTGCTCAATAAGTTGACAAAACGTGAGCAAGAAGTGGCATTGCAAGCGGCTAAAGGGTTAAGTAATAAGGAAATCGCCCGTATTCTAAGTATTACTGACCGTACAGTGAAGGCGCATTTATCTTCAACATTTGAAACATTAGGTGCCAAAGATAGATTGCAATTAGCGTTAATGTTAAACAACAAGCACTTAGGTCAGTTGAATTACCAGGTCAATTGAATTAGTAGAGCGGATTCTGGCACCATCTGTCATTTTGCAGTTTAGCGCTAATTTTAAATAAACTCTTTAAATCTCATTTGATATTTCTGTAAGAAGTTACGCTTACTTCTGTACACAGTTATTTCTGTAATAAACACAAGTAATGTTAGTTTGTACTGTAAGCTGATTAACTTAAATAATTGATTAATTATGATGATTTCATAAAAATCAGCTATGGATAATATTTTGAACCAAAGTCGAATCAATGAGCTAAAGTCTTTTGCAATCCTTGATAACGCATCAAAATCCAGCTTTGAGCGGCTCACCCAGTTAGTTGCCCGCATCTGTCAAACACCTATTGCCACAATTATCTTGATTGACGAAGGTCGTGAATATTTTGAATATACGTTTGGTCCAGATATCCGTGAAAACAGTCAAGCTACTATATTTCATCATTTCGCCATCCAAGATAAAGCATTATTCGTAATTCCTGATGCCGGCAAAGATTCACGCTTTGTCCGTACTACTCAAGTGGACTCCGAGCCCTACGTGAAGTTTTATGCAGGTATGCCGCTTATTTCAAAAAATGGTGGTGTATTTGGCGTGTTGGCTATTCAAGATTATGCCCCACATACCCTCACTCCACTTCAAAGAGAAACATTACAGACCCTAGCTGAGCAGATGGTGATGCAGCTTGAATTCTTCTATCAACGTTTTTATCAAGAACAATTAACTTCAGAAATTCAACTGCTCAAATTAGCTGCTTTTAATCAAAGTACAAAACTTAAAGAAACACAGCGCATCTCTCATATAGGTAGTTGGGAGTTCAATGTCAAAGATAGTTTCTTGAAATGGTCAGATGAAACATACCAAATTTTTGGAGTTTCAAAGGATGCTTTCAATGAAACTTTTGAGGCATTCTTGTCTTTTGTGCACCCTGATGATCTTACGATGTTGCTTGCAAAACAAAACGATGCATTGCAAGGGAAAAGGCCGCTTGATTATGTGCATCGAATCATTAGACCTAACGGTGAGTTGCGCTTTGTACATGAGCGTGCTGAATGGACTCTAGGTATTGATGGGCAAGCTGAGCTACTTTATGGTTCTGTTCAGGATGTGACTGAACAGAAAGTTAGAGAACTAACACTGGCTCAAAATGAAGCGATAGTAAGAACAACATTTGCAGCTGCGAACGCGGGCATTGCCATGGCAAAGTTAGATGGCAGCTTCGTGATAGCAAATCCTGCATACTGCAAAATGATTGGTTACGCTGAGGAAGAAATATGCAGTCTGGATTTTATCGCTTTGACACATCCAGACGATAGGCAAAGAAATCTTGAACAAATCAATAGATTATTAAAGGGTGAGTTTGAAAGTTTCATCATTGAAAAAAAGAGCTTCAAAAAAAATGGTGACACAGTATGGCTTCGCGATAATATTTCTTTGATTAGATCGAATGACGGAAACCCAACCAATATTATTACCGTTACAGAAGACATCACTTCAGAAAAATTAGTTGAGGAAGAACTGCAGAAAACGCAGTCTTTATTGAAGATAGCAGGCCAAATTTCCCATATGGGAGGCTGGTCGATTACTTTGCCTGATTGGAAGCTCACATGGTCAGATGAAGTAGCAGTCATTCATGACGAACCGCCTGGCTATTCACCAATCTTAAGAGAAGGCTTTGATTATTACAGAGAAGAATGTCGGGATAGTATCGAGAAAGCGGTACAGGCATGTGTACGCGATGGCACTGCTTATGATTTAGAGTTGCAAATCGCCACACGTAAAGGCCGTGCTGTTTGGGTGCGTACCATTGGTCAAGCAGTGCGAGATGCCAACGGTAATATTGTAGGGTTGCAAGGTGCCTATCAGGATATTAGTGCTCGAAAAAAGACTGAGCAGGAAAAGCAGGAGGCGCTTATAAGAATGCAGAGAATTGCTAGCCGCTTGCCAGGAATGATTTATGAGTTTCGGCAGCGCCCTGATGGTAGTATCAGCATGCCTTATGTAAGTGAAGCAATACGAAATATTTTTCGTCTATCTCCAGAAGACGTGATTGATAATGCAACGCTGATATTTAATAAAATACACCCAGATGATTTGGATTCAGTAAAGACTTCACTACAGACTTCAGCAACTCACTTAAGCCCTTGGGTTAAAGAGTTTCGTTTGCAGTTTGAAAATGGCGATGTCACTTGGGTGTCGGGCAGTGCATTACCCCAATATGAAGCTGATGGTTCGGTGCTGTGGCATGGCTTTACCACTGAGATTACTGCATCCCGTCAATCACAAGCGCAGTTAGAGCTCTTAGAAGTCTGTATTTCTAGGCTTAGTGACATTATATTGATTACTGAGGCTAACCCTTCTAATGCACCAGGACCTAAAATTTTATTTGTGAATGATGCGTTTGAGCAGAGGACAGGCTTCACCCGTGAGGAAGCGATTGGTCAAACACCGCGCATTCTGCAGGGACCAAAAACGCAGCGAAGTGAGCTTGATCGCATTCATAGAGCACTGGAAAAGTGGCAACCCGTGCGTGCCGAACTTATTAATTACACAAAAAGTGGCGAAGAGTTTTGGGTGGAACTCAATATTGTTCCAGTAGCAGATGAGAATGGCTGGTATACCCATTGGATAGCAGTAGAGCGCGAAATAACTGAGCGCAAGCAAGTTGAATTAGAACTGTCTCGTTTAAATCGCGCGCTATTGATGTATAACTCATTGACTCAATCGATTATTCAGGCATCTGACGAAAATGATTTGCTAAATAAAGCCTGTGAACTAGCCGTAGATGTTGGCGGTTATTGTTTGGCATGGATTGGATACGCACATGATGACTCAGAAAAAACAATCCAACCCATCACAGCCTATGGTTCTGCTATTCAATATATTGATGAACTCAAACTTAGCTGGTCAGATGATGTGCCAGAAGGACGGGGACCAGCAGGGCAAACGATACGCAGCGGATCACCTTTTATTTGTGAGGACTTTACCAGCGCACCCTATTTTAAGCCTTGGCTAGAATCTGCCCAGAAATTTGGATTACGCGGGGTAGTTAACTTACCCTTACGGGATAAAAAACATACCTTTGGTGTATTAAGTCTTTTTTTAGCTGAAGTAAGAACATTAGCGATGGATGAAATCTCTTTATTGCAGGCATTGGCAGATGATTTGGCTTTTGCAATTATTTCTCTGCGATCAAAAGAAGAACAAAAGCGAGTGCAATCTGCCATATCAAAAGTTGCTATTAGTGTTTCTGCACATTCTGATATGTCATTTTTCGAGCAACTCAATCACAGTATGGCTGAAGCTTTGAATGCTGATGGTGCCTTTATTGCACGCTTATTACTAGGTCAGCCGCTAACAGCAAGGACGATTTCTGCTATAAGCGGTGGCAGCACGATTGCTAATTTCGATTATCCTATTGCCAACACACCTTGTGAGAATCTACTGCAACAAGATGAGTGTGTGTTCCCAGAAAGGGTTGCGGAAAAATTCCCTCAATCAACTTTCCTCAATACCTTTGGCGCAGAAGCTTATGTAGGTAAAAGTTTACTTAATTCAGCAGGTCAGCCGATAGGGGTAATGTACTTATTATTCAAATCAAGGATGAAAGATTTAAGTTTCGCCATCTCGACATTGAAGATTTTTTCTGCTCGTGCCGCAAGTGAATTAGAGCGCCTGGCTACGGATGTTCAGATCCGTCAGCAAGCTTCATTGTTAGATAAAGCACAAGACGCCATTATGGTGCTTGATTTGAATCACAGTATTCTTTTTTGGAATAAAAGTGCTGAACGGCTTTATGGATGGACAGCAGCAGAAGCGATGCAAAAATCAAAGGATCAATTGCTTTATGATAGTGCTACCCAGTTTTATCAAGTGATGGGTTTACTGTTACAAAATGGCGAATGGAATGGTGAAATTGATCAACGCCATCAAGACGGCAGCATGCTGACTGTGGAAGGGCATTGGACTTTGGTCCGCGATGAGAATGAGATGCCGCAATCTATATTCGCGATTAATACCGATGTCACTGCGCGCAAAATCGCGCAAGAAAAAATCCAGCAACTTGCCTTCTATGATCCATTGACCATGCTTCCCAATCGGCAGTTATTGATTGATCGACTGAAGCAAACGATTGCTTCTAT
>JBDSHU010000009.1:0-5622 GCA_039918335.1 Methylotenera sp.
ACGTTAGGCAAACCTTGTGCACGTGCAGAAATACTATTGGCACGTGCGGACTTGATATTCGCCAGCGCAATATCCAAATTTGGGCTATCCGCCTGCGCTGCTTTAATGAGCTGATTAAGCGCAGGATCGTTAAATTGGCCCCACCAGTCGCTTAACTGGCTTACATTGCCGTTATGCGGAAGGTTGTCTTTTGCAGGAGCAGTTGGCGCTTTGGCTTGCCAGCTATCTGGCATTTTGATTGCTTTTTTAACATACTCCGGAAAAACACTGCAGCCGTTCATCAGCAAAGCAGCGCTTAGTATCACTCCCATGTTAGATATTAATTTCAGTTTCATGTCTATTTTGTGTCTTTATTGTTAGCTACTTTGCTTGTGGAGCTATTTAGTCTTTGATGCGCCATGCAAAAATACCTCTACTACGTAGCTGATGTGTGCTTTTGCATCCCAATCTGCTGCTAGTAAACCCATCAAGGCATTATGACGCGGTTCAGAAACTAACATCTGGCAAAACATAATGGCTGCCTTTTCCTCATTCTCAATCTGTAGCTCACCTTTTGCGATTTTCTGACTAAGGTAATCAGCAATCACCGCCTGTATACGCTGGGGACCTATCGCCTTCATTTTATTGGTTAATTCAGGAAAACGCGCAGCTTCTGCTACACCCATGCGATAAAGTGAAATCAATTGCGGGCTCGTCACTCGTGCCAGCATCATTTCTCCTATAGCGCATAAACCGTCCTCTGCTGACATAGCATCAAGACCTGCAATAGACTGTATTTGTTCAACGTCACGCTCTATCATGTGCGCCACGGAAGCCACCATCAAGTCTGCTTTATTTTTGTATAAGCCATAAATGGTGCGGGTTGAAAACCCTGCAGCGCTGGCGATCTTTGCCATACTCGCCAACCCATAACCATCATGCATGAAGATATTCAATGCACAATCCAATAGATTACTTAATCTTTCATTTTCTGTGCCCAAACGCGGACGGCCTAATTTGGGCTTAGGTTGAATGTCATTCATTGTTACGTCTTGTGTGATTAGTTGCGACACCATTTTTTGGAAAACCTGTATTAAAAATTACGCTAAAACATATATTAATAAAAATAAAACGTTTCATTTTCATTATGCCATTGTTGGCGGTATATGTAAGTACAAAACTGGTAAACTTGTGTAAATATTTGTGAAAAAATCAACAACCCCCTCTAGAGAACGCTTCAATAAACTGAAATGCAATCCATTAAAAATATACTGTCTGCCCATGTGTCAGCCTTAAGTGAAGCCAATAATTTAAGTATTAAAGAAGCTAAATTTGAAATTCAGCTTGTATTGCAATTCGTACTAAATGTAAATCGTGCATGGCTCATTGCCCATGAAAATGATGCCTTGGCTATTCATCAGGAACAGGAGTTTCACCTATTATTAGCGCGCCGCTTAGCGGGTGAACCCATTGCTTATATATTAGGTAAGCGCGAATTCTATGGTTTGGATTTGATGGTGACGCCTGATACGCTAATCCCTAGGCCGGATACAGAAACACTGGTAGAAGCTGCATTGGCGAAAATTCCAAATAATACGAATTACTCGATATTAGATTTAGGCACGGGTACGGGTGCGATTGCGTTGGCGATTGCTAAACATCGTCCGCAAGCCAATATTGTTGCAGTGGATGCTTCTAAAACTGCACTTGAAGTCGCTCTGCAAAACGCGCAAAACTTACATCTTTTGAATGTTGAATTTGTATTAAGTGATTGGTTTGATAAATTAGACGGGGAAAGATTTGATGTAATAATCAGTAATCCGCCCTATATCGAACAAGATGACGAGCATTTGGCACAAGGCGATTTACGTTTTGAACCTATATCGGCATTAGCATCCGGCATCGATGGCTTAGATGATATTCGACAAATTATTGATGTCTGCCTGATTCACCTAAAACCTCAAGGCTGGTTGATGTTAGAGCATGGCTACCAACAAGCCGAATCTGTCTCAAATCTAATGGCAGAACATGGCTTGGTTGATATTGCCACATTGAAAGATTTGGGCAACAATGACCGCGTCACAATAGCCAAGAATCCCCTTATTGTGAGTACGCATTGGGATTAACTGGTACCGATCTCATCAATATAAAATCAGGTTAACGTCAGGCCTAGTAAGAGGTGCAGTGCGCTTCACCTAACACATAGTATAATTATAAAATGCAAGTAAATAACTCTGTTGGCATTGTTGCCCCCCAAACTGCGCACTTCGATACACCGCTATTATTAAAAAGCGGTGCAGTATTGCCACAATTTGAATTAGTTTATGAAACTTATGGCACCTTAAATGCCGATAAATCCAATGCGGTTTTAATCTGTCATGCACTTTCTGGTACCCATCATGTGGCGGGTAAATATGCTGAAGAGGATAAGTATCCAGGCTGGTGGGATAACTTAGTCGGTCCAAACAAACCATTGGATACCAATAAATTTTTTGTCATTGGTGTGAATAACTTAGGTGGCTGTCACGGCAGTACTGGCGCTGCGAGTATTAATCCAGTAACCGGCAAACCTTGGGGCTCACAATTTCCCGTGCTAACCGTAGAAGATTGGGTGAGTTCACAAACCTTGTTAGCGGATTATTTAGGCATCAAACAATTGGCTGCAGTAGTTGGCGGTAGCCTTGGCGGCATGCAGGCACTGCAGTGGACCATCGCTTATCCTGAACGTGTACGGCATGCGCTGGTGATTGCCTCGGCTCCCAATCTGACTGCCCAAAATATGGCGTTCAATGAAGTCGCGCGCCAGGCGATTATCACCGACCCAGAGTTCCATGGCGGCGACTATTATGCGCACGGTGTTGTCCCTAGACGCGGCTTGCGCATTGCGCGCATGCTTGGACACATCACCTATTTAAGTGATGATGCCATGGGTGCCAAGTTTGGCCGCAAACTTAAAGAAGACATCCAATATAGCTTTGATGCTGAGTTTGAAATGGAATCCTACTTGCGTTATCAAGGTGACAAATTCGCCGGCGAGTTTGATGCCAATACCTATTTACGCATGACGCGTGCGCTGGATTATTATGATCCGGCACTGACCTATAATGGCGATTTAAGCAAAGCGCTTCAACAAGTGAAAGCACAGTTTTTAGTATTGTCTTTTACCAGCGACTGGCGTTTTTCACCTGCCCGCTCACGCGAGATTGTAAAGGCTTTGCTGGATAACGAACGTACCGTGAGTTATGCAGAAGTGACTGCAGCACATGGGCACGATGCGTTCTTAATGCCAGACCCGCATTACCATGCGATTTTACGCAATTATTTAAGCAATATTGAGGTTGGCAGTTAATATGCAGAATGATGTGAAAAATCTAAGCATTACAAAATTTAGGCACGATTTTGCTATTATTGCAGGCTGGCTGCCGTTCGGCGCCAAGGTGCTGGATCTGGGTTGTGGCGACGGCACCTTGCTGCAATATTTGAAAGCTTCATTAGAAGTACGGGGCTACGGCGTAGAAAAAGATGATGTGAATTGGCTGGCTTGTATGACCAGCGGTATCAATGTCATTCAAATGGACTTAGAAAGTGGTTTATCCGGTTTCGAAGACCAGTCGTTTGACACCGTGATACTCTCGCAAACGCTGCAAGCCATGCATAACACTGAGGGCATTGTGCGTGAAATGTTGCGCGTTGGCCGCGAAGTGATTGTCACTTTCCCAAACTTTGGCTACTGGCGTCATCGCGTGCAATCCATCAACGGTAGAATGCCTGTGTCTAATAATCTGCCCTACCAATGGTACGACACGCCCAATGTACACCTATGCACCATCACTGATTTTGATCAATTTTGTATCGATTGCAACATCAAGGTAAAAGAACGACTGGTATTAACAGACAACCAGCCAGTCACGTTTATGCCAAATTTAATGGGCAGTTTAGCCATGTACAGGCTAGAAAGTAATGCATCGGTTAGTTAAGCTAAAGCTATCTTGAATCGAGTTGATTGATTGAAGTGCGCATCCACCAAAGCATAGCGATTCCTGGTGCCGCCATGATGACTGAAAACAAGAAGAAATTTTCCCACCCGATACTTTCCGACAACACGCCCGCAACCGGGCTGACATAAATACGCCCCACTGCCGCCAAGGCCGATAATAAAGCGTAATGGGTCGCGCTAAACTGGTTATTGCATAGGCTCATCAATAACGCTACAAACGCGGCGGTACCCATTCCGCTGGTTATATTTTCCAGCGCAATCGCACTCATCAATAAAATATCTATTTGTGTGGGAGATGCAATCGAAACGAATCCCAAGTCAAATGGCATTAAGGTAAAGCTGCCCCAAGCACCTTTTCCTAATATAGCCAGCGCATAAAAACCAAAATTTGACAGCAGCTGCAATATTCCAAAGCTCATTAAGGCTTGAAATAATGTTAAGCGCAGCATCAATAAACCGGCCAGAAATGCCCCGATTATCGTAAGCCAGATACCGATGATTTTATTGACTATCCCCACCTCAATTTGGCTGAACAACATGCCTTTCAATAGAAATGGCGTGAATAAACTGCCGGCAAAAGCATCTCCTAGCTTATAGAAAATAATCAATATTAAAAAAGCCCATGCACTTTTTTGGCTAAAATAGCTGGCTAAAGATTGATTGAGTGTGGCGAAACCGACGATTTGCGAGGCTTTGATACCTAAAGGCAATGCAACGCTGATGCTAGCCAATATATAAACAAGCTGCGTCCATTTATCAGCATTTCCTAGATCAACCCCTGCCAGGGTAAATGCTAACCTCGTTAAGTAGACTCCTGCTGAAACGCCTAACACCAAGGCTAAAAACCCCAGCAATTCTTTTTTTGGCTCCGAGTTTAAAGGTTTGGCTTCACTTTGCACTTTAGGCAAAAATAGCAGGGAAAAACATGCTGCAAATAACATTAACCCAGCCATTACTACGTATACCCGACTCCAGCTATGCCATTGCTCGGCCCAAATGAGCGCAATACCACCAGATAGGATCATACCCATGCGATAACCAAGCACAGACATCGAGGCGCCGATACCACGTTCATTGGCAGCCAGCAGATCTGTACGATAAGCATCAATCACAATATCTTGAGAAGCAGATAAAAACGCCACTAGCAGTGCCATCATCGCGAAAATGATAGGGGCCAGGCTAAAGTTAAGCGTAGATAAGTAGTAAATACTAGCCGCCAATAACAATTGGCTCACAATCAACCAGCCCCGTCGACGCCCGAACAACGGCAGTTCAAAGCGATCCATCAAGGGCGCCCACAAAAATTTAAAGGTGTAAGGAACACCCACTAGCGCCAAAAAACCGATAGTGGCCACGGTCACACCATCGGTAATAAGCCACGCTTGCATAGCTTGCCCGGTAAGTGCGAGTGGCAGCCCAGAAGCAAAGCCTAAAAATAAAATGGAAATGAGCCTTTGTAAACGCTGAAAGTGACTAAACATGAGGCTTTATATTTATTAGTAAAACCACATTCTAACGAAAGACAATTGCCACTGTGCAATTTTTGTTTGAGATTTTACTGAGCCAAGTATGCAAACAGCCAAAATTAACTGTAAGCAATCGAACAGGTGTTCGACTAAATAATACTAAAAAGCTCTTAAAGGAAG
>JBDSHU010000010.1:0-2713 GCA_039918335.1 Methylotenera sp.
GCTACATTGATCAAGGTATTAATTATCAGCGTCATATCGTGCAGGAATTGCATCCAGCCATGCTATCTACTTTTGGATTCTGGCCTGCGCTACGGTCTTTAATCATGGATGCTGCAGAGCGTAACCAATGGCAATTAACGCTGAATCTGCCGGATCAAAATACTAAATTGAATGAAACCATTAGCTTAGTGGCGTATCGGATCGTGCAAGAAACGCTAAACAATGCTAACAAATATGCCAAAGCGACGGCTGTTTCTGTACACATGATGACAGATGATAAATTTTTAAAAGTTGAGATTGAAGATAATGGTATTGGGGTAGACATGAATGCACTCAGTGGAAATACCCATGGTTTATCAGGCATGCGCCACCGTGTATTAGCGATTGGCGGACATTTTGAAATATTGAGTGAGCCTGGCAATGGTATATTAACCAGAGCTTTGATTCCTTTAGATATTGGGGTTCTATAGGATTTTTTCACAATCCTCAATAATTTCCCTCATTCTTTCTTAACATCTTTTTCATAACAAAGAGTTTTATACACAAAATGTAGTCCATTTCTTACAGCATAATCAGCATCTTATGGACTTTTTAATACACTTTAACCGCGTAATATGCATTAGCAGGATTAAATTATTTTTAATTTAAT
Organism: Methylotenera sp.; assembly: GCA_039918335.1. Taxonomy (GTDB): domain Bacteria; phylum Pseudomonadota; class Gammaproteobacteria; order Burkholderiales; family Methylophilaceae; genus Methylotenera. The sequence goes on from JBDSHU010000010.1 coordinate 650, forward strand.
CGATTTGTTATCGGATAAGGAGTATTACCTATGAACAACGTATACAAACTAAAAACGCTAACGCTTGTAACTTCTTTAGCAATAGGGATCACTGCAATGAATGTAATGGCAGCAGAGACTTATGATACGGACACTTATACTGATACTTCTTGGCAAACACCGGAAGCCGCTGAGTTTTCTAAACTAGATACTTCTGGAAATGGTTTAGTAATGCCTTACGAAGCAATGAGAGGCAAAGCATTTAACAGCAAAACTTTTGCTAAAGCAGATGCAGACCATGACGGTACTATTGATCAAAGAGAATACATTTATTATAAGACAGGTGCATGGCCAGTAGCTGCTCCAACTAACACAACTCAGACGAGCCCACTTCAGCCAACGCCAAGTCAACCTGAAGCAGTTGAGACCGAGACACCAGAAAACATGGCCGTAGGTGAAAAAAGAAGTGTGGGTGAAGTCATTGATGATAGTGTCATTACCGCTAAATCTAAAGCCGCAATTTTACGCACGGAAAATTTAAAAACTTTACAGATTAGTGTTGAAACACGTCAAGGCGAAGTGACTTTGAGCGGTGTTGTAGATAATGCAGCGGCAAAAATGAAAGCCGAGGAAGTAGTGCGATCAGTTGACGGGGTAACATCCGTTAAAAATAACTTAGAAATTAGAACTTAACCTTCATTTGACTCCAAAAATAGTCTAATTTTAATTCCGTTAAAGTTTTAAAGCCATTTATCCAAGCAGGGTAGATGGCTTTTCTTATTTAACATGAGGCCCACCTTCGTAGCGAATATTCTCACTAGATTGTTTAACATAAATGAGTTTATCTGCCGCAAAGCCAAGCGCTTTAGCTTTTGCAACTAAGTCTTGTTTTGCAAATGCCTACATTAGCTTGAAGTATACAACCGCAACGCCTATCACTAACACAAATACAATCCCAGAAATCCACCGTAAACGAACTCGATTAGCTTCAACCCGTTTAATGAGCTCGGTATTTTGGTTAGCCAAGGCTTGAATCAATTCAGATGACGCCAGCATTTGTTTATGTAGTTCAGTGACCGTAGTCTCCATGGAGTTAAGCTTCGATAAAATTATTGCAATGGTTTCAGCATCAGTCGATGCAGTCACAGGGATTTCAATTGCAGTGGTGCTTTCAAGTGGTACTTTTTTTGTAACAGTATGCCACAGCTTTTTTGCGCCATCGGCAATCGCTGGCGCTCTCGATATGACGTCTTTCCAGGGAACAGCGCTTAGTAAAGAAATCCAGCCTATAGCCATTGCGTAGCCTTTCGAAATAAATGATGTGCCAATTAAAAACGTTAGTGCGTATTAAGTTAAGGTTAGTTTCGTCAAAATTAAGATAGTACAGCATGTGGCACAGTGGGTATGAACACATGCTTTTAATGAGATTGAAAACTCAAATAGAGAGCAGCATTGAAAAGCATGCAAGTTTGGCATGTGTCTGTGAAAAGAGTTAACCATTATTCTGCATTAACTCTTTGATGATAACCTCCGCCACGAGCGCACTTGAAGGTAGCAGGGTGTGAACTACCGGTACTTCTACATGGCTCGAAACCCATGGCGCACTCACTTCGGAAACAGAAACGATGCCGTCGTTTGCCTCGTTGTTGAATAATTTACGCGAAATTCCAGTACCGCGTATGCCAACGATGCATGTGGTTGGCACAGCGAGGGAATCAATTGCTTTCATGCGTTCAGATGAACCGAGCAATTGCCCGCAATCTCCTGTGATTGTACGATAAATCATATTGCTTTTAAGCTTTGTTGCTATACGTGAAGGTTGCATTGGCGACCCGAGCAGATAGACGTGTTGTGGCAGTTTCGTGTCTTTGGGCAGTGAGTTGAGTGCGGCACGCAACAATACGCCGCCCAATGAGTGTGCTATCACAACGTAATCACCAGAAGATGCGAGCAGTGATATTTGTTTTCCCAGGCGAGCAGTGATTGAGTCAAAATTTTCAAATGTGACTGAATAGCCGAATGTGCTGGTTTTCAATCCAGCTTGACGCAAACGAAACAACAACGGCCAACCAGAGGCTGGAGAAC
>JBDSHU010000011.1:0-3767 GCA_039918335.1 Methylotenera sp.
CCTATCTTTTGTGGTCGCAGGTTGACTGATATAGGCTTAGAAAAACTTTTACCCATATCACTACTTTTATCCACTTGAATAAAGCCATCTTTAGTTCCAGCTCGCCATAAATTACCGCCGGCATCAAATGCCACGCTAATAGCAAGGGTAGATTTTTGATGTTCTGTAAGACCTTCATGCGCCAGCACTTGAAAAGTGCTACACAGCAAACTTAAAGCAATCATAAAATAACGCATTGTTTTTACCTCTAAAAAAATTAAGTAAGTGAAAGAGACTTGAAAGTCTTCCACTTACAGTCGTTGCTCATCAAAAAAGTTTGTTACTAAGCAACAATCTCGCGTGATAGTCCTCACTAAACGCATTGATTAATAATCGAATTTCAATTGCAAGTAGCCCGTACGCTGCGGATACGGATGGAACACATAGGCTTTGTAATTATTTAAGTTATCAACCCCTAAAGATGCCGTCCATCGGTCAGCAAATTTGTAAGTTGTTTTTAAATCCATAATAAAAAACTTACTCGCACCGCCAAAAGTATCAGGGTTGGTATCGCTGTTATCTAAAGCATTGTATTGCCGACCGCTGTAACGTGCCGCTAAACTATAAGTAAGATGGTTGCCTTGATGATAGGTTGCAACCGCTTTAAACATACTGCGAGGAATACGTACCGGCTTATTTCCCTCTGTTGTAGGGTCTGCATCATTTCGCAAAATTTCTGCATCCGTAAAGGTGGCGCTACCTTGTAGATCCAAGCCATGCACGATTACATTTTGCCACTGTGCAGCAAGTTCGATTCCTCTGGTACGTACATGATCAACATTCTGAATGAAACTACAACCTCTGGTATTGGTACAGGCTCCCGTATCAAAAGGAATCGCACTATTGAGACTCACGGTTTGTGAAATCAATGCATCATATTTATTTTCATGAAATAAGCTTGCTCGAATCAGACCATTTTCAAAGCGACGTTCTGCAGTCAGCTCACCTGCAATGACTTCCTCCGGTTTTAAATCAGGGTTACTTTGCACAAAATAAGGCACAGCACCATTTTGCAAGGGCTGATAAAGTTCGCCAACAGTTGGAAATCGAAATGCCTGCCCAACCGCCGCACGAAAGCCCCATGCGGGTTCAGGTTCAAAACTCAAAGAAAGTTTAGGGGAGAATTTAGTTTCTGATTTATCTTTATAGTTAGCGGTGGTTAATACATTAGCAATGGTGGTTTGGTTGCGTCCATCATTGGCTTCCCAATATTCAGTACGACCACCCAATGTAAGTGCCCACTGCGGGTCAATTTGCCATTTATCCTGGGCATAAATGGCCTGCGTTTGTGTTTCACCTCGGGCTGTGGTGTTCAAAATACCTTTTTCACCTTCTGACCAATCAGCGGTATTGTTTGTCTTACTGCGAAATTGATACCGATCAATATGATAGCCAAAATCAATCGTGTGATCTTTAGGGCTTAATGTGCCGCGTGCATCAAAAACGGTCCAGCCGGTGCCATTTAAATCCGTCACACGGCCTACTCGATTAATATAGGGATTACCACCGTTGGCACCTGAAATAGCACCGCCAGAAGGTGCGGTTGAACTACTGTTTTTATCTTTCTGATAATCATAATCCGACAACGTTAATTGCCAATCAAATAATCCTTTGCTATTCGATTTCACATCCAAAGCATGCATAATATGCAAGGCCTCAGCCTCGGCTGGACTCATGCCTGAGACATCGTAACGTTGACCATTGAAGTTTACACGGCCGTTATAAACCGTATTTCCAGCGGCATCCTTAATGTAGCTTTGAATGTCTGTTTTACTATTTAAATCCCAGACGCCTAACGTATATGCCGCTTTGATTTCCGGCGTAATGTCATAAGCTGCCTTGAATTTGATATTGGTCTGTTCAGTATCATCGATACTGTTAGCACCAAAAATCACCCGATTATTATTCTTTTCGTCTTTATCTTGAAAGGCACCCGTCACTGTAGGACTTGCACCCGGCGCTGTAGTGGATAAGCTGGCGATTGAAAAATTCATCGGCTGGCCCTCATTCTCCAGCCTGTCCACACCAAACCAAAAACTTAAATCATTAATTTTATTGCCTACAGAAGCAGTTAAATGATTACCCTGGTAAGTTTCATCAGTACCGTAAAGCTCAAAATTTTGCGCAAATGCTTGGGCACTGGCATGCGCCTCAAATTTTTCCGGCATGCGTGTATGTATGCTCATCACTCCACCGAATGAGTTGCCCGCATACAAAGCAGAAAAAGGTCCGTACATCATGCTGATACTCTCAATTTCCTCCGGACTGACCATGCCCCAACGCGGCGGAAATGCAAACGAATTGCCTAATAGATTCGACAGCAATACCCCGTCTGCATATACCATGCTTTGTGCGCTAGAGAGCGTACCAATAGTACGCGTTGCAATAATGCCGTTTCGGTCACCAATATAACGCTCACGCACCTGAATACTAGGCAAATATTTCAAGGTTTGTGCAGTGGTTGCCGCGTTAACAGCTTCTGCTATTTGTTTTTTATCATAGGTTTCTACGGTAGCAGGATGTTTAGCAATACGACTGTCAATCGGTGCAGTGACTTTTACCTGGTCTAAATTGATATCTTCATTGGGATCTGCAAATGCAGTAGTAGAAAAGCTAAATGCTAAGGCGCCTTGTAATGCGAATATAGGCACGCATAAATGGATACGGGTTTTCATGTGAAACTCCAAAAATCATGTTATTGAGCATGACCACAACGCACAAACTTGTGGGATGGTGATGCCGTTAAATATGGATTAATTTAGAGTGGTGGTGCGCGACTAAGATGGTCGCTAAAGTGAAGTGCAATTAAAACAGGCGCTAAATAATCCGTGTGTAAATAATAACTTCCTTCATCCAGAACAACTAGATAATCAGTGTTAATGAAAGGTAGTGCATCTGCAGCAGCATGATTTAAACAGAAAGGACAATGCTCAAAATGCATTGCTGTGGGGTTGGAATTTGAAACTGGACTTGATTTAGCACTTAACCCAGACGCTGTTGCATCAATGGTAAATGCTGCTGCTATGCGTTTAGTGCCTTGTACCGTACATATTTCTTGCCAAACATTTTGAGCGCCGTTGTTATTGGCAAACGCATGCGACATGGTAGGTGCAAGCGATGCGAATACCATAACCATTAAAATGGCTTTGCTTACCAATAATCGGAGGCGCTTAGAAAACATATCTAATTATTATAAGCATACTCATGATTAAAGCAAACTTATGATTTTAAGAAAAATTTACTTAATCATCAGAAAAACGCTGCTCTTCAAATGGGTCAGCATAATTGTGATAACCACGTACCTCCCAAAAACCTAACCGATCTTCAGCGTGCAGTTCAATCGCTTTTAGCCACTTGGCACCTTTCCAGGCATAGCGTTTGGGTACTATCATGCGTGCTGGACCACCATGTTCACCTGTGAGCGGTGCACCTAATACAGAATGCGCTACTACCACATCATCATCGAGCAAGGCTTCGAGTGCAATATTAGTGGTATAGCCGTCATAGCCATGCAAAGTGACGAATTTAGCATTATCTAACGGCGCCGCCAGCGCTAAAATATCGCGCGCACGTACGCCCTGCCACTCCATGTCCAGCTGGCTCCAACGGGTGACGCAATGAAAATCTGAAGTATTGGTGATTTGAGGCAGTGACTCAAACGCGGCCCAATTAAGATTAAGCTCATTTTCTACCAAGCCATACACACGCAATGACCAATCACTTTTAGT
>JBDSHU010000012.1:0-2975 GCA_039918335.1 Methylotenera sp.
ATGAGTTCAAACGCACCATCGCGGGGTGGATCTACCAGCCATTTATCAAAACGACCTAAACTGGTTAAAGCTTCGGGGGTCATTTTGAATAAATCTGCCACGCCAAATTCTGCATGCTGAATATTATTGAGCGCTGCACTTTCATTCGCACGGTCTACCAGATTAGCCAAACCTTCTAAACCTAACACTTGCGCGCCGCTGCGGGCAATTGGCAACGTAAAGTTACCGATGCCGCAAAAGAAATCCGCTATTTTTTCATGTGCTTGCGGCTTAAGTAACTGCATGGCACGGCGAATCATCACTTGGTTGATCTGCGGATTCACTTGTGTGAACTCATTGGGTTTGAACGGATAAGTCAGGTCAAACTCAGGCAGGCTATATTGCAATTGCTGGCCTTGCGCTACATTTTGTTCTTCTGTGGGCCAAAACGGCTTGATGGTCTCTGGGCCTTTGGTTTGTGTCCAAACTTGCACGCCATGATCTTCTGCGAAAGCCTTGACCAATAACTCATCCTCACTACTTAACGCTGCCATAATGCGGAAAATCAGCACAATAACTGGCTTAGCATTGACCGTCTCACCCACGGCCAACTCAATCTGCGGAATCTGTTCACGCAAGCTAAGCTGAAATATCAGATCTTGTAACGGCGCTATTAACGCTGACACCTCAGGTGTGAGCACTTCACAGCTATTCATATCCGCCACGAAGCGCGTACCTTTTTCGTTAAAACCCACTAGCACGCGTTGTTTTTTTTCTACATATCGAACGCTCAAACGCGCTTTATGGCGATAGCCCCAAATCGGTCCATATAACGGCGGCAACATATTCTCAGGTTTAACTTTACCGATATGCCACAGATCATTTTCGAGTAGTCGCTGTTTTGTAGCTACTTGGCCAGTAAAATCCAAATGCTGAAGTTTGCACCCGCCACACACGGAATAATGAATACATTTAGGCGTAACGCGTAAGTTGGATTGTTTTAAAACTTGAACTAATCGGCCTACTTCATAGCTAGGCTTAACTTTGTACGATTGAAAAGTTACTTTCTCAGTCGGCAGCGCACCTTCAATAAAGATAGTTTTGCCTTCTAAATGCGCAACGCCGCGCCCTTCTTGGTCTAGCGACTCAATGATGGCAGTTAAGATAGGTGACTGGTTGATGTCTACAGCAGATTTGTTGCGTCGTTTTCTCATGGCGGCATTTTACCGCAGAGCGTAGATTAGAGGAAATGGCTATTACTTGCCGCCTATACTTTCCAAGCGGCTAAAAACTCCAGCCAATGTGAAGTGCTGGTATTAGCAGCGCTATAACTCGTTAAAGTTTCACGCACCAGCTTAATTTCCGCGTCATATGCCGCTGGCGTGAGATGACCACGCATGAGTTGAAAACGCAAATAGACCAGATGCGTATTGGCAACATCGGTTTCACAATAATTGCGTATTTCTTCTATCTTGCCTGCTTTGTAGGCATCCCAAACTTTGCTGCCGTCCATGCCGAGCTTGCCCGGGAAACCACATAACTTGGCTAAATCGTCTAATGGTGCATTGGCACGTGCGTTAAACATTGCCAACGAATCCATTAAATCCAGGTGACGTGTATGGTAGCGGCTGATGTAATTATTCCATTTAAAATCTTTACCGTCTTCGCCTAGATCCCAATAGCGGCTGGCATTTACACCATTGATCATACCGCGGTAATGCAATACAGGCAGATCAAATCCACCGCCGTTCCAAGAGATGATTTGCGGCGTATATTTCTCAATGCCATCATAAAAACGCTGAATGATTTCAGCCTCAGACGAATTAGCGTCACCTAAGGTCCAAACTTTAAAATTATTACCTTCACGCAGTGCGCATGAAATCGCACAAACGCGATGTTGATGTAATGGTAAGAACTCACCGCCGTTATGCTGGCGACGCTGATGCAAAGCAATATTGCCAACATCCTCGGCTGAAGTATCTTCCGGCAAGTCATACAAAATACGCAGGCCATCGGTATCAGGAATGGTCTCGATGTCGAATACAAGAGTTGGCGTCATATTTTCAATCGCTTACGATAATGGTCACATTTTAAAAGGTGAAAACATACGAAAAAATAAATTACTTTTTCACCCAGACGCCATTATTTTGATACCACCAGCCGCCTTGTGCCTTTTCTATCCATCGCCCTGCAAAAGTATTGCGTATCTCGCCTTCCCATTCAGGATGATTATTTGCCACAGCAATCTCTTTATAGAGCTTACTACGGTCACTGTTTTCGGCTGATACCAGCGCATTAATCCCCTGCCTGTCTTTAAGCGGCACTGCGGTGGTATCGCGCACTGCAATCGTGCCATCCATGGTTAACCCCACAGCGCCACTTGAGTAATGAGGAGCAAGCTGGTTATGGCGTGCCTGCATACTATTTTTAATCGCTGAAATCGCAGGCGTATTGATATCTAAATCTGCTGCCGCGCTAACCCAGCTAGCCGAGAATAATGTAGCTGCAATAACTAAAAAACTCACAATCAATTTTTTCATGGTATTTCCTTTAAATGTTGCTTTTTGAGCATTGCGTTTATTTAGATTGCGTAGGTGCTGGCTTAGTCGCTGGCACTTGTTCGCCATCTTTTAGCTGCCAGACATCATCAATAATTTTATCGGCTGCTTTTTCTGCTGCCGCGGCAGGAAAATAAATGTTAATAGTCACACATGCACTTAACATGGTCATCACCACTAACATTAACGCGAAAATATTTAAACTTTGTTTCATTATTTGTCCTCTTTTTATTGCAGTACTTATTTTAATTTAAGACTATATCAATTGCAGTTTATTGCAACCTGTCTTTATTTTGCCAACGCCTTAGTTCACAATCACTTTAGTATTGCTGTCGGTAATACGTTTTATTCTACTCAGCAAATCTGACAAACTTACTTTTTGTGTATAGCCATTTACATTAACAGCAGGGATCCCTTTACCTTTAACTATGATATACC
>JBDSHU010000013.1:0-4289 GCA_039918335.1 Methylotenera sp.
GATTTGCTACTCACCAGAATTGGTCAAATTAAAGGGCAACGTGAATTCTTTAACCCAAACTTTGATTAATTGAAACATCACAACTTAACAACCAGTAGATATAAGCAATGACACTATCCGAACTTCAGTTGAAAGCTTCAGCAGGCGAAAAAATCGCCATGCTTACTTGCTATGACGCTACATTTGCCAAACTGTCCGAGATAGCCGGTGTGGATATTCTGCTGGTCGGTGATTCGCTAGGCATGGTATTGCAAGGTGCAGAAAATACATTGAATGTCAGCATGCATCATATGACATATCATACCAAGAGCGTTGCTGCAGGTGCACTTAATACCTTTATCGTGGCAGATATGCCGCTGGGAAGCTATGAGCATGATAATGAAGCTGCTTATAAAAATGCAGTCTGGTTAATCAAATCTGGCGCGCACATGGTGAAATTTGAAGGTGGTGGCAATAGAGTTGGCACTGCTAAATACTTGATTGACCGCGGCATTCCGGTATGTGCACATTTAGGCTTTACACCTCAATCAGTTAACCAAATAGGCGGTTATAAGATTCAAGGTAAAACGGATGAAAGTGCCAAGCAGATTATGCATGACGCAATCGCCATGAGTGAAGCTGGCGTTGGTTTTGTACTGCTTGAAATGGTGCCTGCAGCCTTGGCTAAATCAATCACATCAAGCATTAAAGTACCTACTATCGGTATTGGTGCTGGCGTAGATTGCAGCGGTCAGGTTTTGGTGGTGCAGGACTTACTAGGCATTTACACTGGCGCTGCCAACAAAAATCCCAGCGATTTTAAAAGTCCAAGATTCGTACGTAATTTCCTTAAAGAGACGAATAGCATTCAAGTAGCGATTGAGGCTTATGTGGCTGCAGTCAAAAACAAATCTTTTCCCGCCATTGAACATAGCTATTAAAATTATCGCTATCAAATTAGTGAAGTTACCTTTCGTTAGATACTGACAGATGCAAATCATCCACACCGTTACTGAATTAAGAAATGTGCTCCACAATCAAGCTAGCATTGCTTTTGTGCCTACGATGGGCAACTTGCATGCGGGTCATATCCATCTGGTGCAAATCGCTAAACAACACGCCGAATGCGTAGTAGTCAGTATTTTTGTGAATCCACTGCAATTTGGCGTAAATGAGGACTTAGCTAGCTATCCCCGTACGTTAGAAGTGGACTGCGAAAAGCTGAAAGCTGCTGGTGCACATATTGTTTTTGCGCCTAGTGTGAATGAAATGTATGCAGATTTTGATGGCGTCAATTTGAATCAAACCATGACGATTAATCCGCCAGCGATTGCCGATGCACTTTGCGGCGCAAGCAGGCCAGGGCATTTTTCCGGCGTTGCCACTGTAGTAATGAAACTATTCAATATTGTGACGCCGAATGTTGCAGTATTCGGTAAAAAAGATTTCCAGCAGTTATTCATGATTCGCGAATTAGTGAAGCAATTCAATCTGCCAATAACTATCATTGCAAGTGAAACCATTCGTGAAGACAGTGGCTTAGCGATGAGTTCACGCAATGGCTATTTAACGGAAATACAAAAAATAGAAGCCGCAGCATTGCATCGCCTGCTGCAAACGATCGTAGATAAATTACGCAGTAAAGATCAGACTGACAAATTGCCAGATCAATATATAGCACTGGAAAATGAAGCGACTCAAGCGTTAACGGAACATGGCTGGCAAGTGGATTACGTCTCTATCCGCAATGCAGACACATTACAGCCAGCTAGAATGCCTGATACTCACTTGGTCGTATTAGCTGCAGCTAAAATCGGCACTACCCGATTGATTGATAACATTGAATTTATACGGCACTAAACTACGTTTTATCGGTAATAATCAATTCAACAGCATAGATTATCTACTTTAACTATAGAATTTCCATTTGATTTTGCAGACTACCTCATATTTATTAAACCTTGATTCTTATTAAGAATCATATGTTAAGTTACTATAAACCGTTGTTTACACTATAATACCGTTTTATTATTACGGGTTAAGCAAATGCAAAGAACCATGCTTAAATCTAAGTTGCACCGCGTACACGTCACCCATAGTGAACTGCATTATGAGGGTAGCTGTGCGATTGATGAAGTGCTACTTGATGCAGCTAACATTCGTGAATACGAAAAAATTCATCTGTACAACGTCACCAATGGCGAACGCTTTAGCACGTACGCGATTCGTGCTGAGCGTCATTCTGGCATTATCTCTGTGAATGGCGCAGCAGCACATAAAGCCAATCCTAACGACATTATGATTATTGCCAGTTACGCGAATTACAATGAACTTGAGCTTGAAAAATTTCACCCCCAACTTGTGTATGTGGACAACGACAACCGCATACAGTCTCAACGCAATGCAATTCCAGCACAGGCCGCTTAAATAATGACTCTTGATGTAAACAAAGTAAATTCAGATGCAACGTATTTAGAAACAATGAAAGTCGCAGTAGTTGATGCGATTGAAGATATCAAAGGTTTTGATATCACTGTGATGGATGTACGCAAACTTACCAGCATGACCAGTTATATGATTGTCGCTTCGGCAACTTCTAGCCGCCAAGCTAAAGCTGTGGCTGATAACGTACGCGAAAAACTTAAAGAAAAAGGTTATGCGATTCGCGGTACTGAGGGCGAAAAAGAAGGTGAATGGGTGCTAGTCGATTTGAACGATATCGTCGTACATATCATGGTGCCCACCACGCGCGCTTATTACAATCTAGAGCAATTATGGGGCGAGGCTGAATCACGCCGCGGCCATATCAAGCCAGAATAATCAATCTTTAGTACTGCTAAACCGCAGAGGTAATCATTGAAACTGCGTATTATCTCTGTCGGTCATAAAATGCCAAGCTGGGTTGAATCTGCTTGCGCTGAATATACCAAACGCATGCCTCGCGAAGCTTCGGTTGAAATCATCGATATCAAACCTGAGAAACGTGCCGCCGGCAACAGCACAGAAAATATCCAACTGATTGAAGCCAAACGTATTTTAGATGCGATTGGCAAAGACTATTTAATTGCACTGGATGAACGCGGGCAAGAAATTACCACATTGCAACTTGCTGAAAAATTCAAAGCTTGGCAAGACGGCGGCATAACGAGTAATCGGGATGTCGCGTTGGTAATTGGCGGTGCAGATGGCTTGCATGCCTCAGTCAAACAAAAATCCGATTGGCTATGGGGTTTATCTAAACTTACATTACCGCATGGACTCGTGCGCGTCATGCTGGTAGAACAGCTTTATCGCGCCTACTCTGTCATTCAAAACCATCCTTATCACCGCGAATAGTTTTTAACATGCTTGCTGGCATGCTAAATGCTTAACTAGTTATGAAATGACCGTAATTTCTCGTTTTGTATGGAAAGCGCACCAAAAAAAGGAATTGCTCTATAATTTGAGCATCATTTTGAGACAATATTAAGATCAAGGATTTTATATGGAAAACCGAGGCTTAGTTTTACTATCGAAGTTTTCAGTGTCTGCCAGAAGACTTATTGGCGTTGTTAACCCTGCCAAATTGATTAAAGACAGTGAGTACAGCGCACAAATCTTCCAAAAAGTATCTGAAATGGGAGATGAAGAGCTCATTTTATTATCGCTGGAAGTACAAAATATGCTTGGCTTGATGGCTGCTTCTGCAACGCCTGCTGCTACAAAAGTAGTCTCTATCAAACCTTTAGAAGTAGTTGATCAAAAATATATGTATGGCGCTAGAAGCTAATCTAGTCTATTGATACACGTAGTTTTCCGATTCAAATCTAACGATTTGAAAGCTCTATCAAATCAAGGGAATAGAATTATTGCTCATATTGCAATAATGATTGCAATACCGTATTATCGCCGCTGACTTAAAGTCGCACAGTCGATAGTGCCAAGCAACGAAGCTTGATACAAGCAATACTCAGCAACGTCGTTGAGATGAACAGTGCTCTTAAAATAATAAAATTTATGGGAGTATCATCTGATGGATAACGATACAATGATATTGCTTGCGCGCTTCACTATTCAGGCGCGCAAACTAATCGGGGCTGTAGATTCAAACTTGCTCGCAAACGACGAAATCTATCGCAATAGCATATTTCAACAAATAGATGCGAAGGCGGAAGAAGAGCTCCTGCTGTTATCTCTCACATTACGCAATAAACTTGGCACGCTAGGTGCTGCAAAAGCTGTTGAAGAACCTAGCAAAAAATCAGACAACGTCTCTGATAAATATAAATTTGGCGCTAGGGGCTAAATTTATATCTCAATATCAATAAAAT
>JBDSHU010000014.1:0-4579 GCA_039918335.1 Methylotenera sp.
CAATGGCGTTGGATTAGCCACCACTGCATATAAATTACCATTGCTATCGGCCTGTGGGCCAGCTTGCAGGTATTTGGCAGGGTGCTGCGGTAAATCTAAACGCACATACTCCGCCGTAGATTGTTTGCCGATTTCAGAGTTGGAATCAGCGGCGACTGCATAGTTTTTCAGTGCATTGGTCATATCGCCCCGTTCTTCAGCGATTTTTCCTAGTAAAAAATGGCTTGGCGCGGTGGGTAATAAAGTATTGCTTTTCGCCAGATATTTTTCTGCATCAGCTTTGCGCCCCATGTTAAATAGCGCAATGCCACCTTGCACATGCGGTTTAAAATAATCCGGCTGCATTTGAATCGCTTTGTCATAATACGTCAGTGCCTCAGCAGGCTTTTTCTGGAATAAGGCTATATCACCCAATAACTCCTGAAAACGCGCTTCACGCGGCTCACCGGCAATGGCTTGTGTGGCAAATTTGGTGGCGGCTTCCGTGTTTTTTTCGGTGAGCGCTTTTACCCCTTCGTCATAAGCTTTATAGGCTGCTTGGGTAGATTTTAATTTCGCCACTTTCTTTGCATAGACTTCTTTACCCCATTCACCGCCAGCGCCTAATTGCGCAAGGTTTACTTTGTTTGCAGCAACACGTGCATCAGAAGGCGGATGGCTTGCAAATAAGCCCTGAATAAAATCACTTTTTTTATTCGCGCTTAAACGTACAAATGTTTCTTGTAAAACAACTGCGGCGGCGGGATCATAGCCTGCTTTTTTCATATAACGCATGCCATATAAATCGGCTTCACTTTCGGCATCGCGACCATACTTACTGGTGGCTAACTGCGCCCCAACTTGCGCACCGCCGACGATTAGATTGGCGTAATTATTGTCTTGTGTGGCCAATCCTACCGCAATCATCGCGCCTTGCATCAATATGCCGCGCTCCATACCTTTTGCGCCATGCCTCGCGGCAGCATGTACCAGTTCGTGCCCAATCACTGCTGCAAGTTCTGCCTCGTTATTGAGCTCATATAGCAAGCCGCGATTAAATGCGATTTTCCCCCCTGGCATCGCCCAGGCGTTAGGCACAGAGTCATTCAGTATAGTAAATTCATATGGAAGTTTACGGTCAGAGACTGCAGCAAGTCTGTTGCCTACACTTTGCACATAAGCGGTTAACTCAGGGTCGATAATATAATCTCCACCTTGTGATTGACGGGCAGGTGCATAATTTTGCGTGCCGATGGAGATTTCCTGCGCTTCGGAAACGACTTGAAACTCACGTTTTTTGGTGACAGGATTCGTGCCGCATGTGGTAGTTAACAGCGTTAGCGAAGTTAATAATATGACGGTTAAGCTTCGAGGCCAAGATTGAGATAAGCTTTTAAATGAGTTTAGTGTAATCATGATTTACGCTCTTTATATATCGTAAAGTTGCTGGGTATGAATATAATCTATCACATTATCAGGCATTAAATAACGGGCGGATTTTTTTTGCGGCAGCGCTTGCCTGATTGCGGTGGACGAAATATCTAATGCTGTCACTTGTTGCATGGTAATAAAACCAGCTGGTGATTCATGCAGGTCATCACCATTTTCAGTGTAATGATTGTGCAGAAAAGTCTCTAATATCTTAGGTAGCCGTTCTATTTCTTGTGTCGATTTTTCAGAATTTTGTCGCGTGTGAGGTCTTTGTACCAGTGTGATATGGCATCGTTGAATAATTTCTTCCCAGCGATGCCAAGTATCGAATTTGGTAAATGCGTCACTGCCCATCAATAACACTAGACTTACATCATTACCTAATTCATCACGCAGGCTTTGCAATGTATCTATTGTGTAAGACGCACCTGCTGTGTGTAACTCGCGGTCATCAAAGCTAAAGGTAGGATTGTTAGCGATGCCTAAACGTACCATTGCCGCGCGATGTTTTGCGGTGACTGAAGGATTAGGTTTATGCGGCGGATTAGCCGATGGTATAAAGCGAACTTCATCAAAACTCAAGGTGTCCGCAAGTTCTTGTGCCATGCGAAGATGGCCAAAATGAATGGGATTGAAAGTGCCACCTAAAAGGCCAATAACTTTCAACTTTAAATACCTTTAGATAATGTAATTAACGCAATATTAACGAGCTTAGTCATTATACAAAGCGCTTTAGGCTCTTGTGTGACCGTCACCTAATACTACGTACTTAAGCGATGTTAAGCCTTCTAAACCCACAGGTCCACGCGCATGGAGCTTGTCAGTCGAGATGCCGATTTCAGCCCCCAAACCATATTCAAAGCCATCTGCAAAGCGCGTTGATGCATTCACCATCACGCTGCTGGAATCTACCTCACGCAAAAATTTGCGCGCTTTAGTATAGTTTTCAGTCACAATCGCCTCGGTGTGTTGAGAGGAGTGTTGGTTGATATGGGCAATTGCTTCATCTAAATCAGTGACCACTTTGCATGAGATAATCGCCGCCAGGTATTCTGTATAAAAATCCTCTTCAGTCGCTGGAATGGCTTGTTTTACCAGTAGGCAAGTTTCAACACAGCCGCGAATTTCAATGCCGTGTGCAGTCAGCATATCAGCTAATTTTGGTAACATTTTCACTGCAACCGAGCGTGCAATCAATAATGATTCAGCGGTATTACATGTCCCTAGTCGTTGCGTTTTGCTATTTTCTAAAATGCGCAAAGCTTTATCAAAGTCTGCTTCGTCATCAACATACACGTGACAATTGCCATCCAAATGCTTGATCACAGGAATACGCGCATCGTTGGAAATGCGTTCAATCAAGCCTTTGCCACCACGTGGCACAATCACATCCACATACTGTTTCATAGTGATGAGTTCGCCAACTGCAGCACGATCAGTAGTTTCTACCACTTGAATCGCAGCCGTAGGCAAACCTGCAGCCTGCAGGCCTTCGTGTACCAGTTTTGCAAGGGCTTGATTACAATTGATTGCCTCAGAGCCACCACGTAAAATTGCGGCGTTGCCGGATTTAATACATAACCCAGCTGCATCGACTGTGACGTTAGGCCGGGCTTCATAAATAATACCGATTACACCAAGCGGTACGCGCATTTTTCCAATTTGAATGCCACTAGGTAGATATTTGAAATCGGTCATTTCACCGATAGGGTCAGCAAGGTTCGCAATTTGTTTTAAACCTTCCGCCATGGTGTTAATCGATTTTTCAGAGATGGCAAGTCTCTCGAGCATCGCATCGTCTAGGCCATTAGCGCGTGCAGCATCTAAATCTAGCTTGTTGGCAGCAAGTAGTGCTGCTTTTTCACGCAATATTGCCGCAGCAATGTGCGTGAGCGCAAGGTTTTTAATATTAGTATCAGCACTTGCCATTAAGCGTGAAGCTTTGCGAGCCTCAATACCCATGTTCTGCATGTATTGTTGAATGTCCATGATTTCAGTATCTATAATTTCAGTACTCACGATTTTAGTACCCACAGTTAATTATACTTTTTATAATTGGCTTAGCGTTTATTAAGTATGAGACGCTAGCGCCCACGTACTCTAGCTAGTCCGAAACAGAGTCTAGAAATCTCCAGCCAAGCGTTACCATTCATTACACCTTTGGCCGTTTTATCAATGTCTGCCAATTTTTGCAGCGCAGCTTCAAGCTGACGTAAACTTAATCTAGTCAGCGCATTTTTTACTAATGATTGCCTGTCACCAAAAATTCGCGCGCTAGCCATGGCGCTCACCACATTTTCGCCACGTATCTCAGCTTGTTTTATACGTACCAATGGTCGTAATACCCACATCAATGGATTCATCACTGCAACAGGCTGTTCGCCTTCATCTTGCAGGCCTTGCAATATCCGCACAGTTCGTGCAGTATCACCCGCCAACACCGCTTCACCTAACTGAAAAGCATCATAGCGCGATACATTCAGTACTGCCTCACGCACCGTTTCATCACTTAGCTCACCTTTAGGATAGAGTAAGCCTAATTTTTGTACTTCTTGATTGGCCGCAAGTAAATTACCCTCTACCTGATGTGCTAAAAAATCCAGCGTTTGCGGACTGGTAGTTTGTCCTTGTTGTGCTAATCGACTTGCTATCCATTTTGGTAAATTAACTGCATCTACTTCAGATAATGTGATGGTGACCGCATGATTTTCAAGTGCAGTAAACCATGCGCTACTTTTTGCTTCACGTTCTAAGGTTGGCAGAATAATCACTACAGTCGTGTCTGGGATTGCCTTGTTTGCTAAAGCTTGTAGTGCCTTGCCGCCATCAACACCAGGCTTGCCTGATGGAATGTTGATTTCTAATAAACGACGGCTGGCAAAAAGCGAAATAGACTGACCATAAGATTGAATCTGTTGCCAATTAAAATAACGCTCTGCAATTAAGCTAGTGCGCTCATCAAAACCTTGATTGCGGGCGGCGGCGCGAATGGCATCCAAACTTTCACGCTGGGCTAGCGGTTCATCACCGGCCAATACATACAGGCTTTGTAAGCCTTGGTTAAGGTGTGCCTCGAGCTGTGCTCCATTATTTTTGACGGACAAGCGCATTGATGTAAATTAGTAACTAGTTAGCCGCTGAATCGACTGAAGGTTTAATCGCACTTAAT
>JBDSHU010000015.1:0-5244 GCA_039918335.1 Methylotenera sp.
AGTAGATAGAATTTTTCGCTAAGATTAATTGAAAATCTGACATTAAAATCACTAGTCTAGTGGATAGAGTTAACCAATCTAAACAAGTTGCAAACTAAAAACATACGCTTAGATTTAAGCTTACAAACCTACACAGTTTATATTTTTAAAAACTTACTATTCAGCTTTAATTTTGACTATCAAGCAGACTGCTTCTGCAGCAATACCTTCACCACGACCTGTGAATCCTAGCTTTTCCGTAGTGGTCGCTTTCACATTGATGGCATCTACTGCTACATCACAATCAGTGGCGATATTTGCACGCATTTGCTGAGTGTGTGGAGATAACTTTGGTAGCTCACAAATTACCGTGCAATCTATATTACTTACCTCATAGCCACGTGTGCTAAGCAAAGCCACCACATGGCGCAATAATTCGCGTGAATCAACGCCTTGGTAACGCGTATCAGTTGGGGGGAAATGCTTGCCAATATCCCCCAACGCTGCAGCGCCTAACAAAGCATCGCAAATGGCATGCAACAATACATCGGCATCTGAATGGCCATCTAAGCCCTTTTCAAAAGGAATATCAACACCACCGATGATACATTTACGCCCAACTACTAGTTGATGCACGTCAAAGCCATGGCCGATTCTAATTGTCATATTTAGCGCTTTAATGATAGTTAAGCAAGGCGGCAAGCACTGCTAAATCCTGCGGATAAGTTACTTTTAGATTACGTAATTCACCAGTGACCAGCTTAGGTTTCAGGCCAAGCGCCTCAATGGCTTCGGCTTCATCAGTAGGTGTGCCGTTAAATGTAGTAAGTGCATCTTTGAGAGTCGCGTAACGAAACATTTGCGGTGTTTGCGCCTGCCATAAATCGTTACGCGGCAGCGTAGCAGAGACACACTGTTCGTCATCTGCGCGTTTTAAGGTATCAGCTAAAGGCAACGCCAGCAAACCACCCACGCTATCTTCTTCCAGCGTCTTGATTAAATGACTTAGCAACAGGTTACTCAAACCGGGGCGAGCGGCATCATGCACCAACACCCAATCATCCACTGCAACATCATTTTGAATTGCGTTTAATGCATTAAGCACTGTAGCTGCTCTAGTGGCACCACCACAATAATGCACCTGTAATTTGCTGCTTAATCTCATATTAGCATTTTGCCAATGTGTATCGTCAGCACTTAAAATCACATTGATCGTGTCAATTTTAGCCGATTGATCAAACACTTTAATGACATGCTGAATCAGCGGCTTACCATTTAAACTTAAATACTGCTTAGGCGACCCTGCACCCATGCGGCTTCCACTACCAGCAGCGGGAATTATCACGTGAAAACGCGCCATGCTAAAAAACGAATATTATTATGACCATATCCAGATTTTAACATAGCGCGATGCATTGCTACTTATGCAAATTTTAGCTTTAAGTTCAAATAACTTACATCAGATTCTCCAGTAGGTCTGGGCCAAATACCTCTTTATACAACCTATTCTTAGGCACCCCAGCATCCAATAATGTTTGCCATTGTTTTTGCATAAAACCTGTTGGGCCACATAAATATATATTTGTCTTGTTCAAATCCCATGTTGGTAAATGTGCTAACTGCATCTCGCCTTCTTTTACATAGTCGGGAAAATCACCGGCTGCATCTACCGAGTTATAAAAACTCACCACCTTTAAATTTGGCATTTTTTCAATCGCGAAGTCTAAATCATCGGTATGCGAATGATGAGATTTTGACCTCGCGGCGTGTACAAATATCACCTCATGCAGCGGGCGGCTTATCGCTAACTGATTCAATGTGGACATCATTGGTGTAATACCTACGCCTGCAGAAATTAATACGATAGGATCGGCTGAAGTAATATCTGGTGTGAAATCTCCAAACGGCTGGCTGATTTGAAGTCTGTCATTAAGCTTTAAATGATCATGCAGCCAGTTTGAAACTTGCCCGGATGGCGATTCATCTTTAGCGTCTTCACGCTTTACGGAGATTCGTAAATATGGCTTATCAGGTGCATCAGACAAGCTGTATTGGCGTAACTGACGTGTGCCATCGGGGAAATTTACCGCAACACTGATGTATTGCCCAGGTTGAAAAGCTGGTAGTGGTTTGCCGTCTGCGGGTGTTAATAAAAATGACATCACCAGTTCACTTTGCTGAGTGATTTGTGTCACGATGAATTCGCTAAGTTCGCCATCCGCCACTCCAGACTCCGCGTAAAGTCGCTTTTCTTCTGCAATTAATGTGTCGGCTAACATTGTATAAGCTTCTGCCCAAGCTTCTAGCAGTGGTTCTGTCGCAGCGTCGCCTAGGGTTTCTTTTATAGCGCCTAGCAGGTGATGCCCAACAATTGGGTAATGTTCAGCTTTAATACCCAGCGAAGCATGTTTATGCACAATACGGCTTACGACAGGCGTTAACACGTCCAAATTATCTATATTGGCAGCATAGGCAAACACGGCTGCAGCGAGGGATTGTTGCTGCACACCTTGTGCCTGATTGCCCATATTGAACAGGTTGTTCAATTCTGGATGTGCGTTAAATAGATTCCGGTAAAAAGTGCTTGTAATTGCCAAGCCATGTTCACGCAATACTGGAACACTCGCTTGGATATAAGGTCTTGCAGCTTCTGATAACATTACACTCTCCATAATGTGCATATAAAATGCATCTTTAAAATCTAAAAAATAGCGGATTGAACCGCTGGTTTTGTTAATTGATTGTTATTGCAAAGTGGCTTCTTTGGCATAAAACGTCAAAAACTCACTATGCATCATCGATACCTGCTCACCTGTACGACCTCTGATGATATCTGCTAACGAGTACTCATCCAAAGTGGTATAAAACGCTGCAAGGCTTTTATTTAAAGCTGATCTAAGGCCACAAGCATTGCTCAATCTGCAGCCAAGCTGTTCACACTCTATTAGCTCTTTACGACCTTCTAATAGTTTTACCACTTGCCCTATCTTTAATGATTCAGGTGCCACACCTAGACGAAGCCCACCCGACCTTCCGCGTACTGCATCTACCCAACCCTCTTTAGCCAGTTGCCCTGCTACCTTAACCAAATGATTACGCGGAATATTAAATTGCGTTGATATTTCAGCCACTGTTACAGCAGGCAACTCGCGCTTTTCACTTGCAAGATACATCAAGAGTCGTAAACCAATATCTGTATAGCGTGTTAGGTACATAGTGAACGTAGTGTAATTTAATATGCATATATAATGCAACAATTAAATTACAGCAAATACATATTCAAATATATATTAAAGATGGTATGAAATAAAAAAGCCCATGCAATGCATAGGCTTTTATAAAACATGTAACTACTATCAATTAATCATCCGCAGTAGAAGCAATCTTGTGAATACTTAAATCAGCACCATCAAACTCAGCCTCAGCATTCATGCGTAAGCCTACGAGTTTTTTAATCACGCCATATACAACAATACCGCCGCCCAGCGCAATAAGCACACCTAAACCCGTACCTATGAGTTGCGAGATAAAACTCACGCCGCCCATACCGCCCAGAGCTTTTGCACCAAAGATACCGGCAGCAATTCCACCCCATGCGCCACACAAGCCATGCAGTGGCCAAACCCCTAATACATCATCAATTTTTAAACGATTTTGCGTTTGTGTAAATGCCCAGACAAACAATGCGCCTGCTATTAAACCAGTAGCTAAGGCACCGAGTGGATGCATGACATCGGAGCCTGCACAAACAGCGACTAACCCTGCTAGTGGGCCATTATGTACAAAGCCCGGGTCATTTTTACCCATCGCTAATGCTGCTAACGTACCGCCCACTAACGCCATAAGTGAGTTAATAGCCACTAAGCCTGAAATACCTTGCACAGCTTGCGCAGACATGACGTTAAAGCCAAACCAGCCTACAGTGAGTATCCAAGCACCTAATGCTAAAAATGGTATGCTAGACGGCGGATGCGCATGCAACCGACCATCTTTACTATAACGTCCCGTACGTGCGCCAAGCAAAATAACGGCGCCTAAAGCAATCCAGCCTCCCATCGCATGTACTACAACTGAACCTGCGAAATCATGAAATTTTGCACCAAAGCTAACGTTTAACCAATCTTGGAAACCATAATGGTTGTTCCAAGCAATGCCTTCAAAAAATGGGTAAACAAATCCCACCAATAAGAACGTTGCTGCAAGCTGTGGGTTGAATTTTGCACGTTCTGCTATACCGCCAGAAACAATTGCGGGAATAGCCGCAGCAAATGTTAGCAGAAAAAAGAATTTGACTAGCTCATAGCCATTTTTAGCGGCCAAAACTTCTGCACCGCTAAAGAAATTGACGCCATAAGCAATGCTGTAGCCTATGAAAAAATAGGCAATGGTCGATACTGAAAAATCCACCATAATTTTAACCAAGGCATTGACTTGGTTTTTTTTGCGAACTGTACCAACCTCCAAGAACGCAAAACCGGCATGCATTGCAAGCACCATAATGGCGCCTAATAATACAAATAACACATCACTTGCTGAGACTAACACTTCCATTGCGATATCACTCCCTATTTTTTAGCGAGTAAAATCAAGCAAATAGCAAGCCAATACTTAAGCTATTGTTTTGTATTATGTATTCAGAATAGAGGTAGGATAAATTGCACCGAATGAGTGCTAATGATGGTGCACTGCACTTAATTTGTGCAAATTCACTTTTTAATGCAGATTGCTATATATCTTATTCCAGCATATTGCCCGATCCATCTTTGAGCACCATGCTGCTTGCATCAGGATTGCCAGTCCAAAAATGATAGAACTCACGTACAACGACTAAAAATAAACGTCTGTTTTGTTTGATATTAAACAGCGGTAAGGTTAAATCCACTGCCGTACGATAAGTCTTATGGTCTTTTTCTGGTGCATCTCTTAAGCGTATTAATATGATTTTTGCTAGGCTAACACGTGTATCTACCAACGTTTGTTCTGCACCATCTTGTCGCAATGCCTGCGTATAAGCTTTAAGTGGCCAATTTTCTGAAGTATCAAACTTTTCAGTCTCTAACCTATCCCAAAGTATTTTAAGTGAGGTTTCTAAAGGCTTCCAGTGTAGCGGTTGAACATCAAAACCATTGCGTAAATTAAATGTAGCAATGGCTTTAATATCATTCACCCAGAATGCATAGAATTCACGTGCAGTGGTTAAACTTATATGCCAATCATCCGGCGGGATTTCTTCCATCAGATCTTCGATAGCGGCTCGATATTCAC
>JBDSHU010000016.1:0-6294 GCA_039918335.1 Methylotenera sp.
CTGGATGCGGTGGCTAGCTATACTGATAACTATGCCAATGGCAGTTCTACAGGCATTGGCAGTGAGCTTAAGTCTGGCGTGATAGGTTTGCAATTTCAAATTCCTCTGTATCAGGGCGGTGCAATTAGCTCAAGGGTAAGGCAAGCCGTCTGGAATAAACAAAAGGCACAGGATGATGTTGAAATAGCGCGTCGTACCGCTGATTTAGAAACGCAGCGAGCCTACCTGAATCTAAGTACCAGCATCGCGCAAGTAAGGGCTTACGAGCAGGCGCTGATTAGTAGCCAAAGTCAGCTAGACTCCACCACTTTAGGTTACGAAGTTGGTGTGCGTACTAGCGTAGATGTACTCAACGCTCAGCAGCAATTATTCAGCGCCAAACGAGATCTACTGCAATCACGCTACAATTATTTAGTGAATATTATTCGCTTAAAAGCAGCTTCTGGCGTAGTGGCAGAAGTTGATCTAGCAGACATCAACCAACAATTGGTACTTAAATAATGACCGCTCCTTTAACGACAATCGCTAGCTTGAGCCAGCTTATTCTTGTAGATATGCAAACGCGGTTAACGGGTGTCATGCCACAAGATGCAGTGCAGGCAGTAATTAAAAACAGTGGAATTTTGGCACAAGCTGCTTTGATGCTGGAAGTGCCAGTAATTGTTACCGAGCAATATCCAAGCGGCTTGGGTAATACCGTGCCTGAATTATTGGCTTTACTGCCAAATGTTAAGCCGGTGGAAAAAATCACTTTTTCATGCATGGCAGAACCGAAATTTACTAGACACATCACACGAGATCATTCCCAAATCGTGTTAGCCGGTATGGAAGCGCATATCTGTGTGTTACAAACGGCAATGAGCTTGATTGCGGCTGGTAAGCAAGTATTTGTGGCAGAAGATGCGATTATTTCACGCAATCCCGCTAACAAAAGTAACGCATTAGCCAGAATGCGCGACGCAGGTTGCATTGTTAGCAATACAGAATCTATCGTGTTTGAGTGGTTAGGGCATGCTGAAGGCGATGCTTTTAAAGCAATTAGTAAACTTATTCGTTAGAGATTAATGCGTAGGAAAGCTTAGTTTCATTTAAAGTTTTGCATGCACCGCAATGAGTTGCATTACCTTCGCAGTAGCGCCTGTCGATGCCTGACTAAATCTTAATCCAGCCTCACCCATTTGCTCGCGTATCATTTTATTGTTGAGCAAACATTCAATTTTCTCACGTAATTCTGCTGTATCTTTTACTTGTATGACTGCGCCAGCTAACACGCCATTTTTTGTAACGTCATTAAAGTTATAAGTATGTGGGCCGATTAAAATTGCCCTGCCCATCACCGCCGCTTCAATCAAATTTTGCCCACCAAAAGGCAATAGGCTACCGCCGATTAACGCCACATCACAAGCTGCATAGTAGCTAAAAAGCTCGCCCATGCTGTCGCCCAGAATATAGTTGGTTTTGTCATCAATTGCTTGAAGCAGGTTTGAACGTTTTTGGTAATGTAAACCGCGTTGTTGCAGCACAGCTTCCACCTCGTTAAAGCGTTGCGGGTGTCGCGGAACAATCACTGTGAGCAGGTTGGCAACATTAATTGCAGCTAGAGTATCTAAAATTATCGCTTCTTCACCTTCGCGTGTGCTGGCAGCGAGAAATACCGCACGTTGCGTACCAAATAAAGCACGCAGATGCTGTCCTTGCCTTATAGCATCTTGGGGAGGCCGTACGTCAAACTTTAAATTACCTGCAACAGTTAGATGATGTGCACCTAGGTTTTGTAACCGTGTTGCATCCTCTTGGGTTTGTGCAGCAATGGCAGATAAGCTTAGCAAGCCTTCATTGACCAAACGCCCTAACTTAGCATAACCAATGGCCGACTTTTCTGACAGTCTTGCATTTACCAGTAATAGCGGAATGTTTTGTTGTTTGCAGCCAGCAATCAAGTTAAACCAAAGTTCGGTCTCCATTAGTACACCAATGGCAGGTTTAAAGTATTTTAAAAAGCGATTGACGGCAAACGGTACGTCGTAAGGTAAATACACTCTGCTTATACCATCGCCAAATAACTGCTCACTGGTAGCGCGACCCGTGGGCGTAGTGTGGGTCAATAGAATTTGGTGGTTTGGATATTGCTGTAATAAAGCTTTAACTAAAGGCGCTGCTGCGCGCGTTTCACCCACTGAAACGCAATGCAACCAAATCACCGGTTTGCTTATCAAAACTGAGTAAAAACCATAACGCTCACGCCAATGTTGCAAATATTCGGGTTGCTTGCGCCCACGCCATAATAGTTTTAGTGGGGTGAATGGCAGTAGCAAATAAAGCAAAAAAGTGTAAACGGTCCGTGTCATTTTGTTATTTTCGCACAATTTTTTTTGAGCCGAGTGATTGTGATTTTTATTGCCTGCTTAGTTGCAAGCCAATACCAGTATTGCTCGCGAAATATGCAAGTAAAATCGCGCTGAAAATTGTAAATATTTTGTTAAATATTTTTCAAAAACAGCTTGACCGACCACTACAAAATGACTAAATTACTAAAAAAAGCACAATATCTTGTGGTTAAGTAGTTTATTGACACTAAACTTGAACTTGCCTTAATGCCACACCATATATAAAAATACTGCTTATATTTAATTAACAAAACTCAGGCTTAACTCATTCATCGTCGTATGGGATTTAGGCCTACCAATAGAGGGTAAATCCATGCTTAAAGCCGTCGAAACTGCTAAAAACTTGAACTTGCAAAATACAAGTACGGAAAAAGAGATCCCTATTCAGCCGGTGTCGCTTGATATCTGGGATAAAAAATACTGCCTAAAAACTAAAACCGGCGAGCTTGTGGATAAGAACATGGATGATTCTTACTCCCGCGTTGCACGTGCACTAGCTGATGTAGAAACTACTGAAGAAAAACGTCACGAATGGCATGAAAAGTTCTTATGGGCGTTACGCCGCGGCGCGATTCCAGCGGGTCGCATTACCTCGAATGCAGGTGCGTTAGAGCATAAACCGGCGACTTCCACCATCAATTGCACGGTTTCTGGCGTGATTGAGGACAGCATGGATAATATCCTCGGCAAAGTACATGAGGCAGGTTTAACGCTAAAAGCCGGTTGCGGTATCGGTTATGAGTTTTCTACTTTGCGTCCAAAAGGTGCATTTGTAGCTGGTGCCGGCGCTTATACCAGCGGTCCATTAAGTTTTATGGATATCTACGACAAAATGTGTTTTACCGTATCCAGTGCGGGCGGTCGTCGTGGTGCACAAATGGCCACGTTTGATATTTCACATCCTGACGTGACGGACTTTATCAAGGCTAAACGTGAAAATGGTCGTCTACGCCAATTTAACTTGTCATGCCTAATCACTAAAGAATTCATGGAGGCGGTTAAAGCGGATTCTGAGTGGAAGTTAGCGTTCCCTGTCACTGAAAAAGAAGCGATTGTGGATGGCTTAAATACCAATGACGTCACACATGTTGTATGGCGCGAGTGGCCGGTAAAAGGTAAATACCTGACAAAATTAGACGGTATTGATGCAGGCAAAGTAGCATGCCGTGTGTATAAAACCATCAAAGCACGTAGACTTTGGGATGTCATCATGTCCAGCACGTACGACTTTGCTGAGCCTGGTTTTATCTTGATTGATCGCGTTAACGAAATGAACAATAACTGGTTCTGCGAAAATATCCGTGCGACTAACCCTTGCGGTGAACAACCATTGCCACCTTACGGCGCTTGTTTGTTAGGCTCGGTGAACCTCACTAAATTCGTGAAAAAACCTTTCACTGATGAAGCACACTTTGATTGGACAGAATACCGCGAAGTCGTAGCGATTTTCACCCGCATGTTAGATAACGTGGTTGAAATCAATGGCTTGCCGTTGCAACAACAGCGCGATGAAATCGCGCGTAAACGTCGTCACGGCATGGGTTATTTGGGCTTAGGCTCTGCACTCACCATGATGAAAATGAAATATGGCGAAGACGATTCATTGAAATTCACTGATGAAGTTACCCGTATGATGGCAGAAGTAGGCTGGGAAGTTGGCGTAGAACTGGCGACTGAAAAAGGCGCAGCACCGATTATGGAAGAGAAGTTTGAAGTCACGGCTGACATGCTAGCAAAACGCCCAGAAATGGCGGCAGATGGCATTAAAGTAGGTAGCAAAGTGGCGGGTAAAGTATTGTTAGGTAAGTACAGCCGCTACATGCAGCAGTTCCCAGAAGGTTTGCGTAACCAAATCGCGACTAAAGGTGTGCGTTTTACGCACCATAGCTCAATCGCGCCAACAGGTACCATTTCACTCTCATTGGCGAACAACGCAAGTAACGGTATCGAGCCATCTTTCGCCCATCACTATGCACGTAACGTGATTCGTGAAGGCAAAAAATCAAAAGAGAAAGTCGATGTATTCTCTTATGAATTGTTGGCCTACCGCGAGTTGATTAACCCGAAAGCGATGCCTTTCAGTGATAAACCTGAAGAACAGTTGCCAGATTACTTCTTGGATTCTTCAACCATCATGGCGAAAGCCCACGTGGATATTCAAGCGGCATCACAAAAATGGATTGATAGCTCAATTTCAAAAACCATCAATGTGCCAACGGATTATGATTTTGAAGATTTTAAAAACATCTATCTCTATGCTTACGACAAAGGTTTAAAAGGTTGTACAACGTTTAGATTCAACCCAGAAGCGTTCCAAGGCGTATTGGTCACTGAAAAAGATTTGGAAAATACCACTTACAAATTCACGCTGGATGATGGCACCGAGCTAGAAGTAAAAGGCAACGAAGAGATTGAATACGATGGCGAAATTCACTCAGCCGCGAATCTATATGATGCGTTGAAAGAAGGCTACTATGGAAAATTCTAGATTGTCATTCCGTGCTCGACACAGAATCTAGCGTCTTTAAGTCACTAGATTCCGACTTTCGTCGGAATGACAGCAAACAGGAGAAAATATTATGGCAGTTAAAATAGATAAAAAAATCACTGGCTACGCGCTAGTTAATGAACAAGATAAAAAAGACGCAGCAGCTAGTGCGCTAGAAGCAAACGCTAAAATCGCACAAATAGGCGAGCCCCTACATCGCCCAGAAAAAATCACCGGCTCAACTTACAAGGTAAAAACGCCGGTCACAGAGCATGCGCTTTACATCACCATTAACGACGTAGTGATGAACGAAGGCACGCCGCAAGAGCACCGCCGCCCATTCGAGATTTTTATCAACTCCAAAAATATGGATCACTTTCAATGGATAGTCGCCCTCACCCGCGTCATGTCTGCCGTGTTCCGTAAAGGTGGCGATGTCACATTTTTGGTAGAAGAACTCAAAAGCGTATTCGAGCCAAGCGGCGGCTACTTCAAAAAAGGCGGCAAATTTGTACCAAGTTTAGTGGCAGAAATTGGTGAGGTCGTTGAACAGCACCTGCAATCCATCGGCATGCTCAAAAAGCCAGGCTTAGACGAACATCAACAAAAACTAGTGGATGAAAAAAAGACCGAATACCTACAAAAACACGCTAAATCAGGCGAAGAGATGAACGCAGAAGGTTTCCCTAAAAACGCCAGCCTTTGCAATAAATGCCAAACTAAAGCCTCTATCGTCATGGATGGTTGTTTGACCTGCTTGAATTGTGGTGAAAGTAAGTGTGGGTAAATAATTAAAAGGGGCTCGACCCCTTTTGTTGTGTAAGAGACCCCATAAGTTGCAATTTTACCCTTATAAGTTGCAACTAATGACTCCATAATTTGCAATTAAATAAGCCTGAATTTTCAGGCTTTTTATTTTGTGTAACTATTCATCATTAATTATTATCGGAAGTATATAAAACTACTAGATGAACTTCGAAGAATACGAGCGTGAAGGACGGGCAAAATACGCCGCACTTGCAACGACGATTGCAAAAATTCTGACGGCTGCAATCGATGCTGAGGAAGATTATCGGCTTCAGCAAGTGAACGAGCGTGCGAAGCAGCCCGTTTCGTTGCGCAAGAAGCTTGAAGAGCGTGGCATCATAGCATCTATGATTCTAGAGAATGACATCAAGGATCTCGCTGGCTGTCGTGTCATCTTTTATACAAATGGTGACGTCACGAGATTCATTAACTCCGGCATCATTAATCAAAATTTCGAGGTGCTTGAGACCAAACTCCACCATCCCGGGCGTGATATAGATGATGCTACCGAACTATACATTTCCAATCATTACCTCGTTATGCTTCGTCCTGAGCGAATCGCTATGCCTGAATATGCTCCCTTTGCCGGCATGAGGTGCGAGATACAGATAC
>JBDSHU010000017.1:0-2857 GCA_039918335.1 Methylotenera sp.
GCCAATCTAAAAGAAGACAATTGGCTGAATGCAGCTGAAGCAATTATGACCACCGATATTGTCGCCAAAGGTACTTCGCGACAAATCATGTTGTCGGGTCAGCAAATTACTGTGACTGGCATTTCCAAAGGTTCTGGCATGATCCATCCTAATATGGCGACCATGCTGGGCTATATTGCAACGGATGCGGCAATCAGCCAAAGCGCACTTGATGTGATGATTAAAGATGTGGTGAATGCTTCATTTAATTGCATCACCGTGGATGGCGATACCTCCACTAATGATTCATTGATTCTAATGGCAACGGGCCAAGCGAAAAATGCTGAGATTGAAACAAGTTCTACTGATTATTTAGTGATAAAAAATCTAATCACCGAAGTTGCTGTCGAATTAGCCCAGGCTATTGTGCGCGATGGCGAAGGTGCGACAAAATTCATGACGGTGAAAATTGAAGGCGGGCGGGATGAGGAGGAGTGCCGCAAAGTAGCCTATGCGATTGCGCATTCACCGTTGATTAAAACCGCATTTTTTGCATCAGACCCTAACTTGGGCCGCATTTTAGCTGCTATTGGTTATGCAGGCGTTGAGCAATTAGACGTAAATGCTCTGAAGCTTTATTTAGGCGATGTATTGGTCGCAGAAAATGGCGGCAGAGCGGTTGCCTATTTAGAGGAGCAAGGCTTTGCTGTAATGAAAGAGCCTGAAATTTTAGTGCGGGTCGATTTGTCTCGCGGCAATGCAACTTGCACCGTATGGACTTGTGATTTTTCATACGATTACGTCAAAATTAATGCAGACTATAGATCGTAATGTCTAGCGCTTCCAATGACTGATTTTACCCATCTTATCGAACGTGCCGAAGATCTGCTGGTTAAGCTAGAAGGGCTGTTGCCGGCTTCACCTGACTCACCAGATTGGTCTGCAATCGCTTGGCGTTGGCAGCATAACAAGGGGCGCGGCTATTTGGAGGCGATTCCGCATCCGCACCTGATTAAGTTAGATGATTTGCATAATATCGATCAGCAAAAAGCGGAAATCGTGCGCAATACTGCACAGTTCGTGCAAGGTTATACGGCGAACAATGTGCTGCTGACAGGTGCGCGCGGCACAGGTAAATCTTCTGTAGTGAAGGCATTATTAAGTCAATTTTCGCAGGAAGGCTTGCGTATCGTTGAAGTAGATAAACAGGATTTGACAGATTTGCCACAAATTACAGCACTATTACGTAGTCGCAACGAGCGTTTTATTGTGTTTTGTGATGACTTATCTTTTGAAACTGGTGAAGGCGGCTACAAGGCGCTTAAAGTCGTGTTGGATGGCTCTATGGCAGTAACGTCAGATAATATTCTAGTCTACGCCACTTCTAATCGCCGTCACTTATTGCCGGAATTTATGGCGGAGAATCTTGAAACCCAATATCTTGGCGGGGAGATTAGGCCTGGCGATACGGTTGAAGAAAAAACTTCATTATCTGATCGATTCGGTATGTGGTTATCGTTTTATTCGTTTGATCAGGAAGAATACTTAACGATAGCTGCGCAGTGGTTACGTCATTACGGTATGCAAGAGTTTGACGCAGAAGCGAGCCGTGCGGCATTGCAGTGGTCACATACGCGGGGTTCTAGGAGTGGTCGTGCCGCATATCAGTTTGCTCGAGATTATGCTGGCAGAAACGCTTTAAGCAAGGCTAATACTTAAAAAAACCAATAAAAAAGTACATCATTCATGAGTCAATCCGCTATAAATGCATCTGGTTTAAATCCTCCAATCAATAGTAAAAAAAGTAGAGAAAAAAATATTACTCATGCCGCTGTAGGCGTGATTATGCATGCTAACGGTTTGGTATTATTAGCTGAGCGCCCAGTAGGCAAGCCGTGGGCAGGATATTGGGAATTTCCAGGCGGGAAGATAGAGTCAAATGAGAAGCCTGAGCAGGCGTTAAAACGCGAGTTAAAGGAAGAGTTAGGAATTAGTGTTAAATCTCTTTATCCATGGATCACGCGTTCGTTTGACTATGCGGCAAAGTACGACGATGCGGGCAAGCTTGAAAGCCCGGCTAAAACCGTAAAGTTACATTTTTTTATGGTGACAGAATGGGAAGGAGAGCCATTTGGATTGGAAAAACAAACCATTAGCTGGCAGAATCCTGAAAAAGTGACGGTGAGCCCTATGTTACCTGCCAATGCGCCTATATTCACTGCGTTAAGTTTACCTCCAATTTATGCCCTTAGTAATTTGAGTGAGCTAGGTGAAGCATTGTTTTTCGAAAGATTAAAAATCGCGTTAGAAAATGGTTTGATGATGATTTTAGTGCGGGAAAAACAGCTTTCACCTGAGGATTTACAATTGTTTGCTGAGCATGTCATTGAGATAGCAAATCCTTATGAAGCTAAGGTGTTTATTCATTCGGATGTTGATTTGGCGGCAGAACTTAAAGCTACTGGAGTCCATTTTTCCGGACAAGACTTGATGCAACTGCAGACTAAACCTAGCGATCTGCTATGTGGTGCTTCCTGTCATAATAAACAAGAGTTAGCGCACGCTGCAGCGCTTGGACTTGATTATGCATTGCTTTCCCCCGTAAACGCAACGCAAAGCCATGTAGAAGTTAAGCCGTTAGGCTGGGATGCTTTTAGTGATTTAATTAAAGAATACGCCATGCCAGTATATGCATTAGGCGGCATGCAGGTAAAAGACTTACATATCGCAAGGCGACATGGCGCACACGGAATTGCGATGCAGCGAAGTCTGTGGGATTTAGGTTAATTGACGTAGTTTAAGAGTACGGTTACTAATCGTGAGCGCTGGCGCCATCCGCTGATGATTGCACCATGGCTTTAACGTTCTGTTTGAACGT
>JBDSHU010000018.1:0-3498 GCA_039918335.1 Methylotenera sp.
TGAGTGAGGCATTGAGAACCTCAATCTCAGTGGCAATCATTTCAACTTCACCGGTTGGTAAGTTAGCGTTCACTGCGCCTTCTGGGCGCGGGCGCACTTCACATACCACCTTAAGCACATATTCACTACGTACACTTTCAGCAATCGCAAATGCTGCTTTTGCATCAGGATTAATTACGATTTGCGCCATACCTTCACGGTCACGCAAATCAATAAAGATAACGCCACCATGGTCACGGCGACGGTGCGCCCAACCACATAAAGTAACAGTTTGTCCGATGTGTTCGCGGTTTAAATGGCCGCAGTAATGTGTACGCATAATTTTTAAGTCTTGTTGAATAATTTGTTAATATTAATTGGTGAATGTTTAATGGCTTGTTTTTATATTTACTTACTAGGTTTTATATTTATTATTATTTCTAATCTTTGCTGGATAGTGATGTTAATGGTTCATTTTTATCTTGGTATGCGGTGCAACCACGCCCATCGAGATGATGTATTTAAGCGCTTCATCCACGCTCATTTCCAACGCAATCACTTCACTGCGTGGCAACATTAAGAAATAGCCGCCGGTCGGGTTTGGCGTAGTCGGCACATAAACACTTACGTAATCGCCATGCAAATGATTCGCTACATCGCCGCCTGGCGTGCCTGTAACGAAAGCAATCGTCCAAGCACCTTTACGCGGAAATTCAACCAATACCGCTTGGCGAAACGCATTGCCAGAATCTGAAAACAGGGTATCTGACACTTGTTTTACACTGGCATAAATAGATTTCACCACTGGAACGCGTGCTAATAAAGCTTCCCATAACAAAATTAACTGCATGCCAAAGAAATTGGTAGCGATTAAACCAGTGACAAAAATAATAAGCAATGTGAGTAGCGCACCGATACCTGGAATCTCAAGACCTAACTGCGCTTTTGGTCGCCAGCTTTCTGGCAATAAAAACAAACTTTGATCCATCATGCCGATTAAACTACTCAGCACCCATAGCGTAATAAACAACGGCACTAGCACCAACAACCCTGTAATAAAGTATTTTTTCATGCTTTTGATTGAATATATTTAATTGGTAATCATGAAGGCAAGTTAATGGCAACCACAGCCTGTAGCGCAAGCAGCTGGCGCTGCATCAGACTTTTTTTCTACCGCCGTTTCGCTTTTGCTTGCGCTGTCTTTACTACTATCTTTAACCGTTGCGCTTTTCGAGCCGTTTTTGAAGTCAGTTGCATACCAACCACTGCCATTTAGCTGGAAACTAGGCGCAGATAATTGTTTGCTAAATGTTTCGACGGCACATTCTGGGCAAGCCTCTATATTTGGTGCGCTAATTTTGCGCATTACTTCGGCTTTAAAGCCGCAACTACTGCACTGATAATCGTAAATTGGCATAAGTAAAATTCTAGCTAAAATCTAAAAAAGAAATTATACCTTACAGCGTCAAGCAATGCGACGAAACACGTCGAAAGCGAGCAATGCCAATATATAATCATCATCTAACAATGACTTAACTGTAAATTTGGATTTAAAATTTTACGTTTGGATTAAGCTGAGTGATGCCATTGATGGCTAAGCTACGATAGTTATTATCTAGCCGCTGGTATCTCCCACGGATTTGGTCACATCAATAAATGGGCCCGCTTACAGATGGCAGGCCAATAGCATCGGTTGCGGCAGACTGTATAGAGGGTCAAAAAATTGCACCTTGTTGCCACCAGATTGTTTGGCTTGGTACATGGCTGCATCCGCCCGTTTGAGCAATTCATCTATTGATATTTCATGGTTTAAAAACATAACGACGCCGATGCTGGCAGTACCATGATGACTGAAACCGCTGAATAAATAAGGTTGACCAAGGCTTTCACGGATTTTTTCACCCATCATTGCTGCTTGACCAGCAGCCTGCTTAGCCTCATTACTCGACCCGCCCATAACGACAATAAATTCATCACCACCCAATCGCGCAACAGTATCCTCGCCACGAACGCACGACTGCAGACGAGTAGCAACTTCTATCAGCAATAAGTCGCCAGCATTGTGACCTTGAGTGTCGTTGAGCAACTTAAAATTATCAATATCCATAAAAAAAATCGCCCCAAAGACTTTATTCCGTGCCCATACAGCCATGCTATGCTGTAAACGTTCGTGTAGTAATCGCCGATTGGGAAGCTTGGTCAGTGGATCGTAAAATGCCAAGCTCTGAATTTCAGCCTCAGCTAATTTACGTTTGGTAATATCGCGTAGAAATACAGCTAACGTCCGTGTTCCGGACCAGTTGATTTCACTCAAATTCAATTCAATAGGAAATTCGCTGCCATCAGCGCGCATGGCACTCATCTCTGTATGCTCGCCAAGCAGTGCAGACTTCCCAGTTTTGTAGAAACGATTAAGGCCAGTATTGTACTGTTCACGCAATGATGAAGGGATGATCATTGCTGCAAGGTTTTTGCCTATCAATTGTTCGCGCTGATAACCAAAGGTACGCTCGGCTGCGAGGTTAAATTCTGTAATATTGCCATCGGCATCCATCATGATGATGCAATCCAGCGCGCCTTCTATCACAGCGCGCACTTTATGCTCACTCTCACGCAAATCTCGCGTCATAGTCACGGCCATTTCCCTGGCGGATTTTTCCAGTGTTGCATGCACTTGCTGTAATTGTTGTAATGCTTCAGAATTCTGACGGCTAAGTCGACGGTCGAATAGTGCTGCCAAAATCCCGCCGCCAAACCAGAAAAATGAGGTTAACGACACAATAGCAGCTAAAATGTCACGGTCGATACGTGCAACACCCGCCAAGCACACGCTACCTGGCACAATGACCAGACCCTGCATCGCCGTGTAATGCATGCCAGAAATAGCCAAGCCCATCACCGAGCTTCCCAGACCAAGACGCAACGCCATAGGCAACCTAACTTGATCACCACGGTACATCAGCAGCAGGGCGCCCCATGCCGCAACAATGGCGATTAGTATCGACAGTGCGTAAATAATAGGATTGTATTCAATAGCGGGAAACATCTTGAGTGCCGCCATGCCAGTGTAATGCATGATGCTGATGCCCGCACCCATTAGCAAACCTGCCAGTACTATACGAATAATGCCAATGACGCGCGGACGTAGTACATAAAAGCCGAACAGGGCGGCGGCAATCGCTGGTAACGTGGAAATCAGAGTGAGGGGCAGGTCGTAGCTGAGCGGAATAGGTAAATGAAACGCCAGCATGCCGATGAAGTGCATCGACCAAATGGTCATCCCTAGCGTGATGCCGCCTGTTGTCATCCAAACCAAGGCCGTTCTGCCCTGCGATTGGCGCATGCGCGTAGCGTGTTCCAAAGCGGTAAATGACCCAACCACAGCCACTAACACAGACAAGGCGATCAGCGATGTGTTCCAGAAAACGATCATTGGGATATCTTAACGCAAAACTAACGCTTAAAATTTTTTGATTGTAAACAAAGAAAACCCCCTAAATCCGGCAGATAAAGGGGGTT
>JBDSHU010000019.1:0-5133 GCA_039918335.1 Methylotenera sp.
AGTCCGTTAACAAACGGCGTAAATCTGGATGGTTTTCAAACATGATGCCGTATAAGTCAAACGCTTCACGCTCGAACCAGTTAGCGACTGGCCATAAATCGACCAAAGTAGGCAAAACGGGGAAATCTTCATCTTGTGCAAACACGCGTAAGCGCACACGATGATTCAAGCTGACGGATAAAAAGTGACAAACAACGGCGTAACGCAATACACTAAAATGGTTTAATCCATCAAAGTTATTGTCGCCATAGCCTTGATAATCTACACCGCACAAATCAATCAATTGCTCAAATTTTAAGCTTGGTTCATCTCGCAACAATTGACATACATCGAGGTAATCCGAAGCTGCGCACTCAATTGTAATCTCATCGAATGCAACAATCTGCTTAGTGATTTTTGCAGCTAGCGCTGCCTGTAAACTAATTAACAGTTGATCTAATTTTACTGACATGGTGATTTATTCTTTAGCGTGCAATCGTGTTCGTACGTTTAATTTTATTTTGCAGCTGAATAATGCCATATAGCAATGCCTCTGCAGTGGGCGGGCAGCCTGGCACATACACATCTACAGGCACGATACGATCACAACCGCGCACTACCGCATAAGAATAATGATAATACCCGCCCCCATTGGCACAAGAACCCATGGAAATTACCCAACGCGGCTCAGCCATTTGGTCATACACTTTGCGTAGTGCCGGTGCCATTTTATTCACTAGCGTACCTGCAACAATCATCACATCTGACTGGCGTGGGCTAGGGCGAAATACGATACCGAAGCGATCCAGATCATACCGCGATGCACCCGCGTGCATCATCTCAACTGCACAGCATGCTAAACCGAATGTCATGGGCCACAATGAACCTGTACGGGTATAGTTGATCACCGTATCTAACGTTGTGGTGACAAAGCCTTTTTCTAAAACACCTTCTATACTCATGACCGACTAAATTCCACTTTAAGGTTTAATCTCATTCTAAGATTTAATCCCACTCTAACGCGCCTTTCATCCATTCATAGATGAAACCAATAACGAGTACGCCCAAGAAAATCATCATGGCAATAAAGCCAAACAAGCCAATTTCCTGAAGCACTACTGCCCATGGAAATAGAAATGCAATTTCTAAGTCGAATAAGATAAACAGGATAGCGACCAAATAATAACGTACGTCAAATTTCATACGCGCGTCTTCGAAAGCTTCAAAACCGCATTCATAAGGGGAGTTTTTTGCTGCATCTGGCTTATGTGGAGAAACCAATTTGCCTAGCACAAGGGGTCCCACGCCGACCGCTAAGCCGACGAGGATAAACAACAATATCGGAAAGTAATTTTCTAACACTTACTAGCCCCAAACTGAATCACTGAAAAAATCAATTAAAGAATTTAATTGATCATAATGCTGTGTTTTACGCGGTTTTTATTACGCCGCCATTACATCACCACTCTAAATACTTCAAAAAAACTACACCTTGCAACTAAAATGGCCATTTACGGCTCTTGCTTTATATTATTTTTTTAACACTTACTTTGTGTCATTAATTTTTTAATCATAAATTCCTGGTGCCGACGGAGAGACTCGAACTCTCACGACTTTCGTCACTACCCCCTCAAGATAGCGTGTCTACCAATTCCACCACGACGGCATTTAGGCGAGATAGCGCCTTAAAAGTTTCAACTATTTTGGCACATCTTCTGTAGTTGTTGACGCAGTAGCTGGTGTTTCTGTCGCTGCTGCATCAGCAGGTTTAATCGCAGGAACATCTTTAACATCGCTAGTTACATTATTTTGGGTCGTATGCGCTTTAACAATACTACCGCCACTTGTTTTATGGCTGGACATGTAAGCAAGCGTTAGGCTAGTACTAAAGAATACCAATACAAAACCAGCTGTTGCATGGCTCATGAAATTGGATGAGCCTGTCACACCGAATAAACTTCCAGAAGTACCGCTACCAAAAGAAGCGCCCATGTCGGCACCTTTACCGTGCTGCAGAAGCACCAAACCAATCACGCCTAACGCTGCCAACACATGAATTACTAATACAATTTTTTCCATTTTTTTACCTTAATGCCTTTTAAAACTTCAGCCCATTTTTAGGCTGTTGCACGGCATATTTTCTCAAATTCTTGCGCGTTTAACGAACACTTGCCGATAAGACCACCGTCTATATCCTGCATAACGAATAATTGTACCGCATTTTGAGGGTTTACGCTCCCCCCATAAAGGATTTTCAAGCTAGTTGCAGCTGCAATATCAAGCGCAGCGACCTTGCCACGAATAAATTCATGCATATTTTGTGCCTGATCACTACTCGCTGCCAACCCTGTACCTATGGCCCAAATAGGCTCGTAAGAAACAACTGCATCGGCAAACACACTTGCACCATAAGTGTGAAGAATAGTATCTAATTGCTTACCTACTACCATTTGCATCACGCCTGCTTCGCGCTCAATAAGCGTTTCACCTACACATAAAATAGGCGTTAAACCATATGTTAGCGCCTGTTTAAACTTAGTCGCAATATTTTCATCTGACTCACAATAAGCAGTTGCACGCTCTGAGTGACCAATAATCACATAAGTAGCACCAAAGTCTTTTAACATGGCTGCACTCACTTCACCTGTAAATGCACCTACCGCATCTTTACTTATGTTTTGTGCCCCCCAAGCCATATTGGTATTTTGCAGCAAGCTTTGTGCTTGTGCGAGATACGGGTAAGGGACACAGACGACAATATCTGTGCTTTTAAGCGTGGAAAGCCTCTCAATATAGGCCTCAAAAAGTTGTTGGTTTGAGGCCAAATTGCCATGCATCTTCCAATTGGCAACGACTAATTTTCGACGCATGTTAACCTTAGGGTGTTTTTTTGATTTATCTGGGAACAACGTGGAATTTTAGCTGTTGCGAACGGCTACAGTCAATTTACTTATTAATTTTGCTATTGCACTTTAATTCTACTATTGCACTACAAAGAGTTAACAAGTGCTTGTAATAAACACCTGAAATAATTCAATATTTTAAAGCCGTTTAAAAAGGCTTGCGTGCTACTTTAGATTAATTACCTAATGCACCAAATACTTTTTTCAACAAACCGCTCGCTTGACCAACTGGGTCTTTACGAATTGCGGCCTCTTCTTTTGCCATCATTAAATACACGCCATCTAGCGTTTTTTGTGTCACGTATTGCTCTAAATTCACTTGGTCTTTTTTGACTACACCAAACTTGTTCCCCATTTCTGCAAACTTATTATACTGTTGTGCAAGTTGCACATTTTCAGTGGCTTTTTTTACGATAGGTAAAAATTTCTCTGCCATTGGGCCAGATGTAGTTTTTTTGAAGTATTGCGTGGCGGCATCATTACCTCCAGTCAAAACAGCTTTGGCATCAGCCACACTCATTTTTTTCACTGAATCTACCAACAGCACTTTGGCTTCTGGTACGGCGGCCTCTGCTGCACGGTTCATTTTTAGCACCAACTCATCAGCCTGCTTGCCCATGCCGAACATACGCATGGCTTTTTCAGCTTTCTTCATGGTGTCAGGCAACGGAATTTTGACTTCTTTATTACCAAAAAAACCATCAGTGGCGCTTAATTGGCTGACCGCTTTATTTGCACCTTGAATTAACGCTGCCTTCAAGCCGCCGCTAGCTTCAGTATTGCTTAAATCTTCGACACTTAGCGCATTGGCATGGGTTGCGAATAAAGTAAAACTTAAAGCCATCATTAAAATGCGCATGCTCTTCTCCAGGTTATTTAAGCAACTAATGTAAATGCAAGCTTAGCCTAAATTATTGTCATTGTGTCAATGCTACCAATAATTTACTTTGGTGCTAAGAAACTAATGGCAATAGCTAATTATCACAAGCTAGCCAAGCTATGTTGACACTATTTAGCTTGTTGCTGATTAACTACTATTTAAGTTGCACAATCAGATATTTGCGTTTGAATTTTCTGCTTTACACAATTCCTTTTGGCTATTTTTCTTAAGCTTTAATTTTTGGTTGCTTTACTAGTTTTGGTTTGTTAGGTGTTACGTTCCAAATATTTTTAGCATAGTCACTAATGGCGCGATCACTAGAAAATTTTGCCATATTCGCGACGTTTAAAATAGCCATACGTACCCAAGCATCCTGATTTTGATACAACTTGGCGACTTTATCTTGCGCTTCAATATAGCTGGAGTAATCTGCAAGTAGTAAATATTGATCACCATTATTAAGCAGATTATCCACAATTGCTTGGTAACGATTCGGCTCATCGACTGAAAAATAGCCGCTACCTATCATATCTAACACTTGCTTTAGATCTGCATTCGCGTTGTAGTAATCTCGCGGGTTGTAGCCGTTGGCTTTGGTCTCGGCCACCTGCTCTGTGGTCAAGCCAAAAATAAAGATATTTTCATCGCCAACTTCTTCTTTAATCTCTACGTTAGCGCCATCCAGAGTGCCTATCGTTAACGCACCATTGAGCGCCATTTTCATGTTGCCAGTGCCAGACGCCTCAGTTCCCGCGGTGGATATTTGCTCAGATAAATCACTACCCGGGAATAAAATTTCAGCAGCTGAGACTTCATAGTTTGGGTAGTAAACTACTTTAAGCTGATCGCCAATGGCAAGGTCGTTATTCACAATTTCCGCAACATCATTTATCAAGCGAATAATCTGCTTTGCCATCCAATAGCCAGGTGCTGCCTTACCCCCAAAAATGACCGTACGTGGGGTGATTTGATTAACTACGCCTTGTTCACCACTACGAATGTGGTTATACAAAGTGATGACATGCAACACATTGAGTAATTGGCGTTTGTATTCATGAATACGCTTGATTTGCACGTCAAATAAACTGTTGGTATTTAGTTTAATACCCGTTACTTCTTCAATTTTATTAGCCAAGCGTACTTTATTACCATGCTTAACAGCTGCAAAGGCCTTTCTAAATTCTGCATCGTCAGCTAATGGCGTTATTTTTTTGAGTTCTGTGAGGTCTTTTATGAAACCATCACCAATCACTTTTTTTATCAGCTTAGTCAACTCAGGATTTGCTTGATTCAACCAGCGACGTGGCGTGATGCCGTTAGTCACATTGGTTAACTTGCCTGGATATATGCGATTAAAGTCTGCAAACAGTG
>JBDSHU010000020.1:0-3059 GCA_039918335.1 Methylotenera sp.
CTATTTTGTGCGTTATTTATCCTCTATTTCAAAAGCTCATCGCATGTCACCGCTATCATGTGGTCAATTGGTTTAGGTACTTTATTGGTTGCTAATGAGTTTTTAGAAACCGCCTATAAACGCTTTACACTTACTTGGACTTTATTTGGTTTCTGTGCAATTTTGTTACTCAATTTTGTGCTGCCTTTTTTGGTCGGTAGTGTGCATGCATTCTGGTTCTTTGCGAGTATTCTGGTCGCCTTGACCTTGACGCAAAGTCTTAAAAATAAAATATCTGCTCAACTAGGCAATATTATCCCAACTTATGTTGTCGCTGCCCTCATTGCTTCAGCTTATGTATTAGATGTGATTCCACCTGTGCCACTCGTCAAACGTGATATTCAAGTTGGCGTAGCGCTTACCAAAGCGGCGGGTGAATATATCGTTCAGCAGGATAAAGCACCATGGTGGATTTTTTGGCGCAGTACGCTGGACAGTGTGCATATCAGTGCAGG
Source organism: Methylotenera sp. (assembly GCA_039918335.1). Lineage (GTDB taxonomy): Bacteria > Pseudomonadota > Gammaproteobacteria > Burkholderiales > Methylophilaceae > Methylotenera. The sequence continues at coordinate 495 of JBDSHU010000020.1, forward strand.
GGATAAGGTGTATTGTATTTCTGCAGTGTTTGCACCAGCAGGCTTGGAGACTAAACTCTACCACCGCTGGCAACGCTACGATGCGAATAAAGGCTGGTTAACGATGTCTCGCATCGGGTTCAGTTTAGCAGGTGGTCGCAATAACGGTTTTAGAGGCTACACCTATAAACAAAATGTAGTTTATGGCGAATGGCGCGTGATAGTGGAAACCGAAAACGAACGCACCATTGCCATACATGAATTTGAGATTGAAAAAAATGTAGGTGATCAGCCAAAGTTGCCGATAGCCTTATAAACTAGCGTCAAATCATAAGGTTAATGTTTTGCATCTGCATGCGTCATTAACTTATCGATATAAGCAATAGCCACCGCAGACAATACAAACGTCATATGAATCACCGTTTGCCAAATCAACACTTTTTCAGTTAAGTTTTCAGCGTTGATAAAAGTTTTAAGCAAATGAATAGATGAAATACCGATAATCGCTGTGGCCAGTTTTACTTTAAGTAAGTTAGCATTCACGTGAGATAACCAATCTGGCTCATCTGGGTGACCAGCTAAGTTTAAACGTGAAACAAAGGTTTCATAACCGCCGACAATCACCATAATCAGTAAATTAGAAATCATCACCACGTCGATTAAACCTAGTACAATCAACATGATGTCTGCTTCGACTAGCGTGTTGGCTTTGGCAACCAAATGCACAAGTTCAACACCAAAGAAAAATACATAGACCGCTTGCGCAACGATTAAGCCCAAATAAAGCGGTAACTGCAACCAACGGCTACCGAATAGAATATTCGACATGACATTGGTTTGTTTGTATTCAATAGATGAGCGTTTGGTTTTTTCTTGCATGTGGTTAAAGCCTTTTAATTAAAAATTTTGGGTATTGTATCAGCTTAAAGCGTCAATATTATTTAAGCGATTTGACTCTTTAATACATAGTCAGCGGTATCATCCAGCGCCAAAAGCGCTGTCAAAATAGGCATGGTTTCTGCCAAAATATCAGGCAAAGTCCAAGGCGGGTTAATAATAAACAGGCCGCTGCCATGCATGCCATAACCTTCACGTGAGGGTGTTTGTATTGTTAAAGCTACATGCAGCCAGTTTGGTGCATTTAACGCCATTAAATTCTCTATCATTTCTGCAGGTTCTGGCCGTTGTAATAACGGATACCACACGATGTAAGTGCCAGTCGCAAAGCGTGCGAGACTATCTTTAATGCAACTTACTACGCGCTGATAATCTTGTTTGTCTTCATACGGCGGGTCGATCAGTACCACTGCGCGCCGCGGTGGTGGCGGTAAATAGGCTTTAATACCGGCAAAGCCATCTTGCATCTCTATTTTTACCTGCTTGCCTTGACCTGCAGAGTTTTCAATCAGTAATTTGCAGTCATTCGGATGCAGTTCAAACAACCGCATTCTGTCGTCTGCACGCAATAAGTCTTGTGCAATTAAAGGTGAACCAGGGTACAAGTTGAGAGTGTCGGAATTAAAGCTTTTAATCTGCTCAACAAAATCAGCAAGAGGCTTTGGTAGATTGTTCGCTGTAATTAACTTATCAATGCCATCTTCAAATTCTGCGTTTTGCGTGGCATAGCCTTCACTCAAGCTATACATGCCAGCCCCTGCATGGGTATCGATATACCAGAAAGGTTTGTCTTTCTGTTTAGCATGTTTAAGCACTAAGCCTAAGACGTAATGTTTTAGTACATCCGCATGATTGCCTGCGTGGAAGGCATGACGATAACTGAGCATTCAATAATATTTTACTTTATGATTTACTTGATTATACCGCATGCGATGCGCCCAGCACCGCCACCTAGCGGTTTTGGTGAGTCACTATAGTTGTCGCCACCTTCATGAATAATCACAGCACGATTCATAATATCGGCCAGTTTCAGGCGAGGTGAAGTGATGGAATTATTGGCTTCGCCGTTAGCGTCTACTGATAAAGCAGGTAAATCCCCATAATGTCCCGCACCTGTAGGACCTTCGTGTTTATTAGAACTATGAGGGTCATAATGACCGCCGGCGGCTAAGCCTGCAACAGGCTTGCCATCTTTTATGGCGGTATCGCAAATTGGGTTGCTGTGAATATGCAGGCCGTGTAGTCCAGGTGTTAATCCCTTGAGACTTGATGTAATTTTCAAGCCGTTTTCACTATCGGAAAATTTTATATTGCCAATAACGCTGCCAATGCCTGAGTCGTTAATTGCGTTGATCATTATCACTTTCTCAGTAGCAAAAGCACTAGTACATATTAAAACTAGAGGCAACACAGCTAATTGTTGAAATACCATCATTATTAAGTCCTTTGTTATGTGAGTAAGTCTAAAAAATTGATGAATCAAAAAATCGAGAATCCTAGATTATTGAGTTAAGTTGTTAATGTAAGTTCATTAAAAGAAATATGAGGCACATCGCATTCAACCCAAGTTAAAATAAACAATTAAGATTAACTTCAAGTAAATAAAAGTCATGCCCACACAATCCCATGAAGCACAAAATGCACATCGCAATCATTACCTCATTCCATTTTTACTTATTTTTGTTTTTG
>JBDSHU010000021.1:0-4387 GCA_039918335.1 Methylotenera sp.
CATCATGTCCTGGCCATGGGCAGGCTGCACAATCGCCAAATGCAAATATATTGTCATCTAATGTCGTTTGTAATGTACGTTTAACCAGCAATTGATTAATGCGATTAGTTTCTAATCCAGCAATTTCATGCAAGAAATCGGGTGCTTTAATCCCTGCAGCCCATATCACTAATGCAGACGGAATAAATTTTCCACTATGGGTATAAACACCTTTATTGCTGACCTCTGTTACACGTTCACCCGTGTAAAGATTAACTTTTAACTTTCTGAGTTCTAAGGCTACAGAGCTAGAGAGTCTGGCAGGCAATGCGGGCAATACACGTTCGTTAGCTTCAATTAACGAAATTTTAATATCACGATCAGGATCAATTTTATCAAGCCCATACGCAGCCAACTCTCTAGTTGTATTGTGTAACTCCGCAGCTAGCTCCACACCCGTTGCACCTGCGCCTACAATCACCACTTCAAGCTGTCCTTCATATATAGGTTCAACCTGCGTTTGTGCACGCAACAAAGCATTATGTAAACGTCGATGGAATTTTTCAGCTTGTTCTTGGGTATCTAATGCAATTGAATATTCGCTGGCGCCTTTAACGCCGAAATCATTGGTAGTACTACCTACTGCAATAATTAAAGTATCGTACTGAAAGTCACGTCTTGGAATCACTTCAATGCCATCTTCATCATAATTAGGCGATATTGAAATTACGCGATTCACCCTATCTAGCCTATCCATGCTCCCTAAACGAAAATTAAAGTGATGCCAATGTGCTTGTGCTAGGTAATCCAACTCATGTCTTTCTGGATTCATACTGCCAGCCGCAATTTCATGTAGCAGAGGTTTCCACACATGGGTTTTTGACCTATCTATCAACGTAATTAGCGCTTTACCTTTACGGCCTAAGCGATCACCAAGTTTTGTCGCTAGTTCTAAACCACCAGCGCCACCACCTACAATAACAACGTGATGTAAATCTTTTTGATTATTTTTATCCACAATAGTCTACTTAATAAAAAGTTGCTGCCTTAAAACAAAAACGCGCCTGCCAAGTTTCAGCAAGCGCGGTCTTAAGAAATGAAATGATTACTCGTTACCAGTCACTTTATTCATGCTACGTACCCAAGCGATTATTTTCAATAATTCATCAGGTGTAATGCCATTTTTAGGGTCTGATGGATCCATTAAACCAATACCCTTAGCACCCATACCGCCATTGGTACCATGCCAGACAGTTTCAAACATGCCTTTATTCGTCGCATCTTTTGGATATTTATAGTCTGGGCCTACTAAACCAGGACCAACTTGACCACCAGCTTCTGGGCCATGACATTGTGTACAGGAATATAACTGGAATACTTTTTTGCCTTTTGCAATGGCTTCCGCATTACCCACATATGGATTTTTACCTGTTGTCATAAACTCTTTAGCGGCAGGAGTATCAAACAAAGCAGCGTCAATCGCCAACGGTTTACTATCTTGAGTGGTGACAAAATCAATCATTTTTCCGCTAATAGCTGCTGAGGACGTTGCATCAGAAGCTGCGCCAGTTGAATCTTTTTTATCGCATGCGCTCAACGCGACTAACATTAACGTTAAGAATATGCTTAATTTTACTTTACACATTTTGACACTCCATGCTTTTAAATTTTAATATCGCTTACAGGTAAGGGGCCTATTGATTACCTACATAAAAACGGCTACTGCAATTATACAGTAGCCGTTTAAGCTGTTACAGTCTAGTAAGCTTTTGACTTATTTTAACCATGGTGTATCGCCACCACCCTTGTATTGAGTACGTAACCAACCAACTACTTTCAACATATCATCTGTTGATAAGTTCTCTGGGTTACCTAACTGTTGATGCCATGCGAACATACCACCATTACTACCGCCAGCGATTGTTTCAAAGATGCCTTTATCAGTTACGTGTTTTGAATATTGCCATGTACTATCAGTAATAGATGGGCCTACTTGGCCGCCACCATTTGGACCATGACATTGTGTACAGGAGTAATAACCAAATTTCTTTTTACCTGCTTTTGCCGCTTCTGCATCTGTTGCATATGCCTTTGTGTACGGATTGATACAAGTTGAAAGAAACTCTTTTGCTTGTGGCGTATCGGTTTCTACAACTTTAATTGCTAATGGGCTACCGTCTTTTGTTGATACCAAATTGCAAGCTGCGCTTGCTTGTGTTGATAAGGTCAAACCTACAAATCCAAGCATTGAAACTAACAACGCTGCTTTAATTGCTTTAGTGCCTAACATGTCATCTCCTAATGTATTGAATTTTGCTACGGTCATACATGCTAGTGCATTATTGATCGTGTCATCATCTAACGTATTTATTATTTAAGTGGTTGACGCATCAACTTAAAATAATCGCGGTATTCTACCCTGATTATTGAACTACGTCACCGCCAGTTGTTTTTTCACGATGCGTAGCATCTTTACGATAGACTTTCATCAGGCTATCGCCTTCAACTACGGGCACGTGAGGGATACCGTAATCGTCAAGAATTTTATTTATTTTATCTTGATTCCTATCAAGAGCACCTTGAATCATCTCCATGCGGTCTTTATCTTTTTTGCGAACACCAATTGAAATATTCCAGTACTCTTTACCTTTTGCATTGGTCTTTTCATATTCAGGAATTGGTGTCACAACTAAAGGAATTTTTGCTTGTTTAGCAAAATACCCTCCAATTGGACCCCATACAACGGCAACATCGATATCACCTTTTACTAAATCATCAATCATAAAACTTGGTGGTAAGTTTAAATCACGTTGCAAACGGTAGGGTCTGGCGTTGCCCATAAGATTATGGTCATTGAGCGGTATTGTTGCAGGACTTTGACCTACAATTCCAATACGTGCTTTAGCTAAATCCGGGCTATTCCAATCTGTAATGTTGTAGCCGCTATCTTTTCGATAGACAAATACACTACCAGTTCGATAGTAGGGCTTAGACGTTCTAAGCGCATCATAATCTGAAGTAGTGCCCATCACTACATCACAGCGCATCGCATTAATTGTATTTCTTAAAAAGCCTTGACGATTATAAGCATAGGTATAAGTTAGCTTTTTACCCAAATCCTTTGCTAATACTTCAGCGATTTTATCTTCAAAACCTTCTTGCTTTGAATTTGAATTCGGCATTAAATCGGGATCTGCACAGACTTTAAATTCTGACTCATCAACAACGCGTCTTACCTCACCTATACGCCCTTCATCTGCATTAAGTGCTGGTATTTCAGGCTGCTCTCTAGCGTGACTTGTATTTATTACAATTGACATTAAAGCAATCAACCACAACTGTTTCTTAACATGTTTCAACATTGTTTATTCCTCATCGTCAAAAAATATGGCTATTAAAAGCCATTTGTTTAATTGACTACTTATTCAATTAAAAAGTTCTTACACATTGTTACATACTGAGTAACTAAGCATTTAAGCAACTCATCATTGTAACTAATTTTTATCCTTTATAAGGCTTTTTTAACGCCAACAAATTAATTATTTAAATCTAAAATTATATAATTAATCAAGTACATATAAAAAAAACACCCCGACGAGTCGGGGTGTTTTATTTTTAAACTAACTTAAGTAGTTAGCTAATAATTAATGTCCGAAGACAATCAATTATAGGCTGAATACTGTTAATGCACCGCCGCCAGGAGCCGCGTTGTATTTAGTTAATTCTTTGTAACCACCAGCAGCACCAAGTGCGTCTGTGTCGTTAGTCATACCTAAGTTCATCGCAACACCAGCCCAACCACCGATACCTGAAAGCGTACCAACGTATTGTTTACCTTTTTGTGCATAAGTGAACGCATTACCAATCACGCCAGAACCTACTTGGAATTTCCACAGTTCTTTACCGGATTGTGCATCAACCGCTTTTAACCAACGATCCAATGTGCCGTAGAACACTAAATCTGTCGCCGTTGTTAAAACACCACCCCAAGCAGAGAATTTCTCTTTGTTGTACCACACTTTTTTGTTGGTCATTGGGTTGTAAGCGCCGAAGCCACCCATTACGCCGTCAGGACCAGCAAACATGGTTAAAGTAGCACCAACCCATGGTTGACCAGCCACGTATTTAGACTCTACTGGCTCGTAGGTCATACATACGTGGTTCAATGGTGTATACATCAAGCCTGTTTTTGGTGAGTAAGCCGCTGGTTGTTGGTCTTTAGTACCCAATGCAGCTGGGCAGATGCCTTTAGCATTGTAGTCTTGGTGCGTTGAGTATTTACCATCTTTAACAGGTACGCCTGTTTTTAAATCAACACTTGAAGCCCAGTTAACGAATGGGTGTACTTTTTCAGCAGCAATCAATGTACCGTTGCCTGCATTCCAAGTGTACGCAAAACCATTACGGT
>JBDSHU010000022.1:0-4638 GCA_039918335.1 Methylotenera sp.
AACCATAGCGGGTCATCGCTTACCGCGGCGTAAACTTCTTTTGCATTCGCTCCGCGCCCTACTTTGCTCACTTTACGTTGAGTGACTTCAGTATCGCGGCGCAACCAGACTTCAGTTTCACTTTTAAGAACAGGACGGGCGAATTCCGTGAGTTTTAAGCCTCCATAGGCTTCAATATCACTTTCAAGATAACCGCCAGCAACGAGTTGTCGATATACACTACTCCATTGTGATTGCGAAATTTCTTTGCCGATGCCAAAGGTACTGAGTTGTTCATGACCAAATTGTCTAACTTTTGGCGTAGGCTTGCCTAGTAACACATCAATTAAGTGGACAACGCCAAATCTTTGACCTGTGCGATACACACAGGAAAGTGCCATTTGTGCAGGTTGTGTGGCATCCCAAGTATCGACTGGGCTTAAGCAGTTATCGCATTGGTCGCAATTACCAGCATGTTGTTCGCCAAAATAACGCAGTATGGTTTGGTGACGGCAAGCAGTAGATTCGCAAAAACCCAGCAAAGCATCAAGCTTTTGTCGCTCAACTTGCTTGCGTTCTTCAGGCGCATCGCCTGAGTCCAGCATCTGCCGCATGCTGACCACATCGCCTAGCCCGTAGGTCATCCATGCATTGGCAGGCAGACCATCACGCCCTGCACGGCCAGTTTCTTGGTAATAGCCTTCCATACTTTTAGGAATATCTAAATGAGCGACAAAGCGTACGTTGGGTTTATCAATTCCCATGCCAAATGCAACAGTTGCCACCATAATAACGCCTTCTTCACGTAAGAATCGTCGCTGGTTTTGGTTGCGAATACTAGCATCCAGTCCTGCATGATATGGCAACGCATCCCAGCCGCGAGATTTTAGCCACTCGGCAGTTTCTTCTACTTTACGGCGCGATAAGCAGTAAATAATACCGGCATCATTAGCATGTTCAGACTCTAAAAATGACTCTAGCTGCTGGCGCGCGTTGGCTTTTTGCATAACGCGATAGCGGATATTCGGCCGGTCAAAACTGGAAACAAACTGACGGGCATCCTCTAACTTTAAGCGCTCTATGATTTCCGCCCGTGTAGGCGCATCCGCCGTAGCGGTTAATGCAATCCGCGGCACATCGGGAAAACGTTCATGCAACACAGTAAGCTTGCGATATTCTGGCCGGAAATCATGACCCCATTGCGATACACAATGTGCCTCATCAATGGCAAAAAGTGCAATGCCAGCACCCTCTTCTATTTGTTCTAGCAATGCCAGAAATCCAGTCATGAGTAATCGCTCTGGTGCCACATATACTATCTGTAAATGCCCGCGCATTAGCTGTGCTGTCACTTCGCGGGCTTCCTCTGCATCTTGGCTAGAATTAAGAAATGCCGCTCTCACACCCAATTGTTTTAAAGCATCAACTTGATCTTGCATCAGCGCGATAAGCGGCGAAACTACAATGCCAACACCCTCACGTAACAGCGCTGGCAATTGATAACACAGTGATTTTCCACCACCGGTAGGCATTAATACTAGCGCATCCCCTCCTGAGGTCACATGCTCAACAACAGCCTGCTGCTCTCCTCGAAAAGAAGAGTATCCGAAAACATCATGTAGAACTTGCTGGTGCAAAAGGGGTGCTGCAGATAGATTTGACATGGGCAATATTGTACACCTCGCCAAGCCCCAACCTGATGAGTCTTTGACGATCTAAATCTGACATGAAAGTCGAAATTTCGACATTTAACTATGATGGGTAATTTTTAATTCATACAACAAGTTAAGTTAACTCAATAAACAATCGGGTATTTCTAGTTTCCTTGACTTTACGAGCATGATGAGATGTTCTTTCATCTAGACTGCTCACTCAAACCGCAGGAATTTAAGTCAGCATAATCAGCCCCACTCGCCCTTATGCGTGCATAGATTATATCCATTAGAACTTACTGAAAGCCTAGCGCTTGATGACATTGCCGACGCTATCATCAAAATGCATGCACTTAGGGAAATCGGTGTCCGATTCTCCATGGACGATTTTGGCATCGGTCATTCATCACTAGCCTACCTGACAAAACTACCACTTGATCAACTCAAAATTGACCAGTCGTTCATTCGTAACATTGGTATAAAGGCGAATGATGCGGTGATTGTCCAAGCCATTATTGGCATGGGTAACAATCTAGGCATGGATGTCATTGCCGAAGAAGTAGAAACATAAGAACAACGTGCATTCTTGCAAAAACATGGTTGCCCCATCTGCCAGGGCTACTTTTTTGGTAAACCCGTGCCTCTGAAAGAGTTTGAAGTTACTTTGGAATAGGGTTAATTTTTTTGATACTTATCTGGATTTATTAGTATGGATGTCATCCATACTAAATTCCCCATACACAAATTCATCGTTGATCACTCAACATTTATGTTAGTTTTACAACATTAATTAGCAAAGGCATGATGAAAATAATTTCTTTATTAATACTAATCAGCCATTTAATTACATTTCTCATTACACATAATGTTGGCATGCATTATGCTGATCAACACATAGAAGCACTAAATTGAAATTAGCATGTGGTGCTATAAAAAGTACTGCAATTAAGTCAGATAGTTAATGCGCGTATCAATCAAAAAAACTAAATACTTAAAAGCTGATTTAAAAATTAGAAAGTGTATATGACGGAGTAATAAAATGCCACTCACCAATCAAAATCTAATAGAACTATCAAAATTTTCGACCAAAGCTAGAAACACATTGGGTTAGTTAAGGCGATAGAAATGTTTAATAATCAACAATATGCTAGCAATGTATTAATCGAAGCATCTTTGTCTAATGATGAAGAACTGATTGATCTGACAAAAAAAATAAGTGAAGAATTGCATATTGGCGTTGACGTGATCTGTGCAATTGGATCTTATCTCAATAGTCTTAAAGCAAAAAACGCTACGAGAGAATGTGTTCAGGACAGCAAGTATTTTTTAAATAAACTCACTCAACATCTATACGGAATTCATCCTGACGGAGTTGCATACCGTCGAGCAGTAGAAGCCTTGATATTAAATGTTGAAATTGAAGATAAAGCTTTTTGTATCAATCTAGCTAGGGAGTTTTACCCATTATGGCTATATGAGAATCAATTGGAGGGTGATCACGCGCATATTGCTAAACTGAATATCCATAAAGATGAATTTATAGACTTATGGAAGAGCATTGACCAGGAATTCTTTTCTGATATGGAGAGCTGGCCATTAGCGCTATATACAGAATCTATGAGAAAAATAGGTGTTTCGGAAAAGGACGTCAATATCAGGCTAAAAATTGCTAAAGTGATCACTATAAAACTAAGAAATGATCATAGCAGCCCAGATGAAAACTACCGTGATGCAATCAATAGAACTCAACATTTATTTTCAAGCGAAGAGATGAAAGAGTTTTATTTAATTGTATCTCGCGAGTTTTATCATTTCTGGATAGGGTGACCCTTACAAAATTAAGTGCTTTATGAAAGCTATAACCAATCCAAAAAATCGAGTAGTTCTATGCTTTTTAGCAACTTCAGCTCAATTGAGCAATAATTACTGGGTGACATATATGACGACATAACGTATTGATTATTAATAACATATATAGAATTCAATCGCCAACTCTAGTAGACATTCGTCAGAATTGCCATACTGTATCTTCAATGACTTCTTTCGACCTACTCGGAAGTCCAACGCTTAAATAAAAAGTCCTAAACAGCACTTGTGAGCTTTAGCCCAACGATACCTGCAATGATGAGCATCAAACTTAAAATCCGACCAATGTTTGCTGACTCCCCCAATAAAATAATGCCCTCTATTGCAGTACCAACCGCCCCTATTCCAACCCAGATTGCATATGCAGTGCCAATTGGTAATGATTTCACTGCAACCGAAAGTAATCAAACGCTAATTACCATTGCCAAGACTGTACCTACAATTGGCCAAAATCGGCTGAGCCATAGGTATACTTTAATCCAGCCGCCCAAACAACTTCTAATATTCCTGCTATGACGAGAATAACCCAACTCATATTAATCGCCTTTCAAAATTGGGTCGTCCCATAAAAATTACAGAAGCAAGGTCGTCCAAGCTCTGGTATTTAGAAATATAGTTGAGCATCAAGGATGAATCCACGCTATTGACAGATTGACAATGAGCGACCCTTAACTGACTTTCAACATGCTAGCAAATCAATAAAGGGGATTTCTTTCGAAGTTACTGATTAAAAGTATGTGTTATAACGAACATACAAAATTTAAGTAAGCTGTAAAATACCTCTTTTTGGATAGTTAATCTTGAAAAGCCGCACTGATTTAATACGAGAAGCTAATGTGAAAAGAGGCATTCAAATGGCTCGTGAACAGGGTTATTTAGCAGCAACTGGTATGATGATGAAGGCGGGGCTATCATATACCACGATTATAAGAGTCCTATTTAGTGCCAATAAAAGAGATAGTGATACAGATTTTTAACAAGAAAATGTCATCAAGTTAAACGAACACAACTTATAATTAACTAAGGAATCATATGCATGTAAGCTTTGAAGTAGCACAACAGATTATTGATAAAGCTGTAGAAAAATCCAAACAGATTGGCGTAAAGATGTGTATCGCTGTTTTAGATTCAGGCGGTAATC
>JBDSHU010000023.1:0-5650 GCA_039918335.1 Methylotenera sp.
GGGATTCACCAGCATATCAATGAGTTGATGCAAAGCTTCACGCATTTGTGCTTCGCTGACTTCCATTAACAAGCCATCTTCAAGCGCATCTTGCGCGATTTGATGGATTTCATCAAAGTTTTCACGCATCACTTTAATTTTTTCGGTACAGGCTACGATGGAGGCGTCGTCGCGTACCCAAATAGGAAGCTGATTTTCAGGTTTTTTACTCATGTGAATAGTTTAAATAAATGGTTATCTATTAATCGTTAGATTACATTTGATTTTTCAATTAAATGTAACATTTTACGCAAAGCATGACCGCGATGGCTAATATGATTTTTAGTTTCTGGCGATAACTCAGCGCCGGTTTTCTCGGTTTTATCGTCTAAAAATAGCGGGTCATAGCCAAAACCGAATGTGCCGCGAGGTGCGTCTAAAATCTCACCTGTCCATATACCTTCAGCGATTAATGGTTGCGGGTCATCATGGCGACGCACTAATACTAAAGCGCAATAATAATAGGCACGGCGATTAGTCTGGTCTTTTAGCATTTCCAATAAATATGAATTATTTTTAGCATCGCTTCTAGGCTCGCCACCGAAATAAGCAGAATGCACACCCGGTGCGCCATCCAATGCTTCAACACATAGCCCAGAATCATCTGCCAAAGCCGGTAAATTGGTTAACTGGCTGGCATGACGTGCTTTTGCCAAGGCATTTTCAATAAAAGTACAATGTGGTTCTGTTGCTTCAGGTATGTTAAAAGCAGATTGCGAGACAACTTCAATATTAAGCGGTTCAAGTAACGCTTGAATTTCTCGTAACTTTCCACTATTGCCTGTGGCAATGACTAACTTTTTTAACATAGCTCGCCCAAAATTTAAGTGCTTAAACTTATAGATTTACAGTCCTAGAACTGTATTCTGCTTGCTGATTAACAATTGGATACCGCTACTAGCCAAATCTAGCATAGCGTTCATCGCGTCACGGTCAAATGATTCACCTTCAGCCGTACCTTGAATTTCCACAAAGCCACCGTCTGCGGTCATCACTACGTTCATGTCAGTGTCACAATCTGAGTCTTCAATATAATCCAAATCTAATACGGGCTGACCTTTGTATACACCAACAGAAATGGCGGCTACCGCTTGTTTAAGTGGGCTTGTCGTGAGTTTTCCACTAGTCAATAAAGTTGCAATTGCATCGTGCAGTGCCACATAAGCACCGGTGATACTGGCAGTGCGTGTACCTCCATCAGCCTGGATAACGTCGCAGTCAATCTGTATGCTGCGTTCACCCAGTTTTTCTAAATCAATAATGGCGCGTAATGAGCGGCCAATTAAACGCTGAATTTCTTGGGTACGGCCAGATTGCTTGCCTTTAGCAGCTTCCCTGTCCATGCGGCTGCCGGTAGAGCGGGGCAGCATGCCGTACTCTGCAGTTACCCAGCCTTGTCCTTTACCTTTTAAAAACCCTGGTACCCGTTCTTCTACACTGGCGGTGCATAACACGTGTGTGTCACCAAACTTTACTAACACAGAACCTTCAGCATGTTTAGTGTAATGGCGGATGATTTCGATGTTACGCAGTTGATCATGAGCGCGCTGGCTGGGGCGGGTAAAGTTGTTTTGCATGTAGCTAAAATCCTGACTTGAAAGTAATTTGGTTCTAAATCTTAAGTTTAAAATATCTAGGCTTAATATCTGGGGTTAATGTCTATGTTTTAAATAGCTGAATTTTAATACGATAAGTTTAATTACTTAGATTTAAACTAATTGAACGACACTATCTAATTTGAAAAATTGCTTAATTGCGCTTGGTTTTGCGTAAAGCATTTTGTATTTCTGCGATGGTTTTTTCAATCTCATCGGCGGTTAAATCATTGTTAAATGTGCCATCGTCTGATTGGTTTTCTTGGTTTGGATTAGTGACAGGATTGATAATGGTTGTAGTAGAACCCATCGCCATGGTAACGGTAGAAACGGCTAAATTACTACTGAGTTTATCACCCCACTGCAAGCCTATTGCACTCATATTATCACCTTGCTGCTGACTAACGTATTCAGCCTGATTCAGCAATTCAGTAATGCTTTCATTAATAGAAGGGTTATTGAGTATGCGTTTCATGTGGTCATCTGCCACTGCACCCCAAACGCCGTCGGTACATAACACAATAGTGTCACCCTCAGCTAACTCATGTCTATCGGACAAATCAATTTTAGGTGGCGTATCACCACCTAAACAGCTATAGACTTTGTGGCGATAAGGATGTGTAGACATATCACCCTTTTCAATCATCCCTTTGTTATAAAGCGATTGCACGATGGAGTGATCTTCAGTGCGATACAACAAATGCCCATCACGAAAATGATACAAACGCGAATCACCTACATGCGCACAGTACAACATGCCGCGTTGTACCACTGCCGCGACAATGGTAGTGCGTGGTGACTCGAGCATTTCACGCTCTTGCGTCAGCTGGTCTATCATGTCGTGAATTTGCTGGATATGCTCAATCAAAAATTTAGCTGGGCTAGACAACATAGGCACTGCTAAACGCTGAAAAGCTTCGGTCATGGTAGTGACTGCAAGTTGAGCGGCAATTTCACCATTTTTATGCCCGCCCATACCATCAGCAACCACTAGTAATAGTGCATCTTTGCTGTAAGAGTAGGCTAATCTGTCTTGATTATAAGGGCGTGGACCTTGGCGACTATTTTGGAAAATAGTAAATTTCATGATGATTTATTCATAAGGGTTTAATCAAAGCGGTTTATTTAAAATGCCAACGATTTTATTCACTATGCTGACTTTTTTCTTTGTTATTGGCTGTGTTTCTAGTAGCGCTTTTTGTAAGGAGAATACACTTTGCGGCCGTGCTAAATAGTCTAAGCTTAAACATTTGTCGATGAGTGCAAGTAAATTTTGCGAGTACATTTCTTTACCAAGCTTTGTTGCAGGCACCAGAAGGTCATTTTTAATACGTTGATTCGCCGCAAGTGGTGAGGTACGTGTAATGCAAGAATACATCGTCGCGCCTATGCTATAGATATCGCTCCATGGGCCTAATAAATTTCTGTCGTAATATTGCTCGGGGGATGCAAACCCCGGCGTGTAGCTAGGTGCAATTTTTGCTTGGCTTTCGCTTAAAGCTTGACGGGCAGAGCCAAAATCTAGCAATACGGGTGCCCCATCAAGACGAATATAAATATTGGCTGGCTTGATATCTAAATGTAATAATTTTTGCGTATGTACTTCACGCAAACCGTTTGATAATTCACCAAACATGCGCCTAATAAATTGTTCTGATACTAAATCGGTTTGGCCTAAAATATAGTCTTGTAAGGATTTTCCGCGCTCGTACTGCATCACCATGTAAACGGTTTCATTCTCACGAAAAAAATTAATCACCCGTACAATATTTTTGTGGTCAATTTTAGCAAGCGATAAGCCTTCATCAAAAAAGCATTTCAGACCATGTCTAAATAGAGCTACATCATCAGCATTGGGCAAGACCGTTGCACCATCGGCTCGTACGGCAATGGAGGTTGGTAGATATTCTTTAATGGCGACGGTCTTTTTGTCTTTATCGCGCGCTAAATAGACGAAGCTGAACCCACCGGAACTCAAGACTTTTCTAATTTCATAGTCTTGTAATTGGTAACCAGAGGGTAATGCTAAATTTTTAGTTGAAGGCAATTTTTAAAATATTCTATATATACTTTGTAGTATTAAGTTACATGCATTGTTTGATTGATAGTCGTATTCAAGATAATAACCTTAAATATCTGTTTCTAACCAACATTATACCCTGCTGTGCTGTAAGCAATATAACGTGTAATTGTTTGAACTTAAAGTTATTTGTTGAAGTTATTTTGGCATTAACTAGCAGGTATTTGATAACATGGCATCAATTTCAATACGTTACATTAGGAAACACGCATCATGACCTTCAGCATGACTGGCTTTGCCGCTTTAGAACAGCCCATAAACAATGCCACTTTGATACTTGAACTGCGCGCTGTGAATAGCCGCTATTTAGATCTACATTTTAAGTTAGATGAAAGTTTAAGAAGCTTAGAACCTACGATTCGTGAGCTGATTGGTGCGCATTTAAGTCGTGGGAAAATTGAATGTAAGGTTAATCTAATTCAGCGTACACAAACTAATCAAGCTACGCAACTTGATGAAGCTTTAATGCAACAATTGGCTGCTATGCAAACGAAAGCACAAATGCATTTTCCACAAAGCCGAGTATTAAGCATTGCCGATATTTTACGCTGGCCTGGTGTAATTTTGAATGATGCATTGAATAATGAAACACTTACGGAAGATGTCAAAAAATTAGTGAACCAAGGTTTGCAAGAATTGAACGCCTCACGTATGCGTGAAGGTGAAAAGTTAAAAGCATTGGTGCTAGATAGGCTTGCGCAAATTGAATTGCTGGTTGCAAAAGTAAAACCATTACTGCCGGCCCTCAGTAAAGAGTATCAGGCTAAGCTTGAAAACAAGTTGCAGGAAACACTAAAAACTATCGATCAAGAACGCGTCGCACAAGAGCTGGTTTTATTCGCACAACGTATTGATGTAGATGAAGAGCTGACAAGATTAACCGCGCATATTTCTGAAGTGAAACGTATTTTGAGCAGTGATGCACCCGCAGGCAAACGCTTAGACTTTTTGATGCAAGAACTGAATCGTGAGGCGAACACCTTAGGCTCAAAATCTGTGTCTGTGCAAACAACGCAAGTATCCATGGAGTTAAAAGTACTGATTGAGCAAATGCGCGAGCAGATTCAGAATATTGAGTAATATTTCAGCTGATTTCACCCAGCCTCGCAATGCCCTTAAAAGCCTTTAACCATAAGGATTTTTTAATTCACGACGTTGCAATTTGCATCAAACAAGCGCACCATCTGTGTGTACCACCAAGTGTACCAAGTATTGTTATTGGTACATTTTTGGTGGTACACACTGAAAAGGGTTGTGAGATGGCTAAATTATCAGATGTGGAAATTCGTAATTGGATTAAATCCAATGAGCGCTTCGAGATGCGCGGAGACGGTGACGGTTTATATTTGTCGTATCGTGAGACTTTTTCTTCTCCTATATGGCGCTTTCGTTACCGCTTTGCAGGTAAACCGCGAATTATGAATATTGGAAGCTATCGTGATGTCTCACTAACAGCTGCCAGAAAAATTGCTAAAGAGTACCGCGCACGTGTTTCATTAGGTTATGACGTAGCTGGTGAGAAGCAAGAAAGAAAGCGTGAAGCTGTTGCGAAGATTGATGCTGAAAATAACGCTTATACAATGGCTGAATTATCAGACGAGTTTTTTCAAAAGCGAGTATTAGGCATTTGGAAACACCCAAACATTGTAAGAGCGCGTATTGAGAAAGACATTAAACCTGCAATCGGGCATCTAAGTGTTGACGCTGTAACTCCTAGGCATATTGAGGCCTTACTTCAATCTGTTGTAAAGCGCGGCGCACCTACTATGGCTAACGATGTACTACGGTGGCTAAAACGCATATTTAACCATGCAATCAAAATGCATATTATTACGCATAACCCTGCATTAGCTTTTGATGTTGCAGATGCTGGTGGGCAAGAACAAGCCCGTAAACGTAACCTTAGCCGTGATGAAATTGCAAAACTATTTGCAGC
>JBDSHU010000024.1:0-3397 GCA_039918335.1 Methylotenera sp.
ACGCCGTCCATCACCACATCTTCTGGTAACACAACCGGTAATTGGTCGGCAGGCACAGTCACTTCACCACAACTAGCACAATGGATAATTGGGATAGGACAACCCCAATATCGCTGACGTGAGATGCCCCAATCACGTAAGCGATATTGGGTACGTTTTTTACCAAGATTTTTAGCTTCTAAATCTGAAGAGATTGCATCAAAAGCCTCTTGGGGAAATTGATCATCATAAGAGCTGGAGTTAATTGTAATAACTTGGTCTTTTTCTGAGTACCAATTTTTCCATAATTTCATATCAAACTCATGATATTTATAATCTTCGAGTTTCCAATTTTCTTTTACAGCAGTCCGCCATACTGTATTTTCATAAACTGTTTTTATAGGCAAATTAAATTTGCTCGCAAACTCAAAATCGCGTTCATCATGCGCAGGCACCGCCATTACAGCGCCTTCGCCGTAATTCGCCAATACATAGTTTGCCACCCAAACTGGCAATTGTTCCCCATTCAAAGGATGCGTGACGAACAAGCCTGTATCCATGCCTTTTTTCTCGGCTGTGGCAACGTCTGCTTCAGCCACGCTACCTCGTTTGCATTCAGCGATAAAATCAGCCAGTGCAATATTGTTGTGTGCAGCCAATGTCGCAAGCGCATGCTCTGCCGCTACAGCAACATAAGTCGCGCCCATCAATGTATCTGGGCGAGTGGTGTAAACCTTTAAATTTCCAATTTGACCAACGATAGGAAACTCTACTTCGCAACCGTAGCTTTTACCTATCCAGTTACGCTGCATGGTTTTTACTTGTTCAGGCCAACCATCCAGTTTGTCCAAGTCGTTCAACAACTCTTCTGCATAGGCCGTAATCTTCATGAAATACTGCGGAATATCACGCTTTTCTATCAGCGCGCCGCTACGCCAGCCGCGGCCATCAATTACTTGCTCATTGGCTAAAACCGTACCGTCAACTGGATCCCAGTTTACCGTAGAGGTTTTTTTGTAGATTAAGCCTTTTTTGAAAAGCTCGGTAAATAGCCATTGCTCCCATTTGTAATACTCAGGTTTGCAAGTGGCAATTTCACGGCTCCAATCCACGCCTAAGCCTAATTGCTTAAGCTGCGTTTTCATGTGCTCAATGTTGCTATACGTCCAAGCTGCAGGTGCCGTATTATTTTTAATCGCAGCATTTTCAGCAGGTAAGCCAAACGCGTCCCAACCCATAGGTTGCATCACGTTATAGCCTTTCATTTTATGGAAACGGCTCAATACATCGCCAATCGTGTAGTTGCGCACATGACCCATGTGCAGGCGGCCAGATGGGTATGGAAACATTGACAGGCAATAGTACTTTGGTTTATCCGAAGATTCAGACGCTGCAAATGTTTGATTAGTTTCCCAGTAGGCTTGGGCGGTTTGTTCAATGTGCTTGAAAGGGTACTGCTGCTGCATGGTTAGTTATTCTTTAATATAAATTCAATAGCTGAATTATACCTTTGGCGTGCGAATAATGCGATTTATCGCATATGTTCCACGGACAAGACCTTTACGGTCTGAAGCGGTGCTGTTTGCTGTGTCTGTTGGTAGGGTGGTATTGGGCCAACCCGTCAAAATTAGACTAAGCTTGCTGACAAAGTGACTTAATTGCCCTGATTAGATGATGGTCGATTTTTGTTTGCTTGCCATTGAGCATGATTGAGAATTGCAATCGCCATGCCTTTCTGGGATTGTGCAAACTCTACTTCTTGCAGATTAATATCACTAAGATTGTTAAAATATTTAATGACGCGTCCATCAGGGTGTGCAGTAAACCATGCTGCGACTGTGCTCCCATTGACTGATTCTGGTGATTGTTTGAGTCTGCCCAAAAAGTTGTAAATACCGGGATATCTGCCTAAATAGGCAACGGGAATGTTTTTAGATTCCAGCTCATGCAATTTTTTGCTGATAGGTCTGACATCATAGGAGTTGCCGGCAGCATGTATTACGACATACATTAAAACAGTGACCACGATAATTGAGATGATTGATAGCTTTGAAACAACGTTAGAATTAGATTTCTGGGGTAAGAAATAAACCAGGGCCGCTGTTGCGATTGTAGCCCAGCCTAGCCATTGGGGGATTAGTTGCATCCATTGTGCCATGTTAGAGTGCGAATTAGCATATGACGGTATTACCAATAAAATAAGTCCAAGTAGAAAAATGGATATTGCAATAGGCAACAATAGATAGCGCGAGTTTGACGTGTTACGTGCACTATATCGGGCAATTAACAATGCAAATGCTGGGAATATTGGCAAGATGTAATGTATCTGTTTGCCGCTAATCATCGAAAAGGTGGCAAGAGCAGGTATCAGCCATGCGAGGCAAAGCCGCACACCAATTTCACTTCGAAGGGCATCGCGATTAAAGAGTCCTTTCCAGAAAGCACCCCACAATAGCCAAGGAAAAAGCAACAGAGGCAAAATAGGAAAATACCACCAAAAAGGTCGATTATGTGCAAATGAGTCTACCATCCGGTTGGCTGTTTGCCCCCAAAAGATGGCCTGCTGATACTCTTTTCCGCCATGAATGCCAGCGGGAATCGCCCATGCTAGCGCAATGAGTATGCCGCCTAGTACGGCGTACAGAATGGGTAGGTACCAGTTTCGTGCGGTCAACCCTTTTTCGTCACTCCACCAATAGGTTAGTAGTGCTACTGGCAGTAGTTGCAGAAAAATCGTCGGACCTTTAGCTAGCAGTCCACCGCCGATTGCCAGTGTGAACAGTAGCCAACCCTTTAGCGCGCGTTCGTGCAGCGCGATTAATAGACCCCAAATGCCCAGTACGGTAAAAAAGGCAATCAACATATCGAACATCAGTGCGGTTGAATAGATGACCCAGAGGCCGCTGCCCAGTAAGATAAACGAGGCATCATCTTTAATATTCGCTTGTTCAGGCCACAGGATAGCGGCTATTTTTCTTGTGATGAGTAAGCTGGCTAATGCGAATAGAGAAGGCACTAAGCGTGGCCACCAATCATTCACACCAAAAACTCCCCAACCTAGATTAATTAGCCAAAACAGTAATGGTGGCTTATGGCTATAAGCAATACCGTTAAGATAAGGAACCAAGTAATCGCCGTTGAGCCACATATTCCAGGCAACAGTGGCGTAGCGCGTTTCATCAATAGGGAAATAAGAGCGGCCACTAAGATTAACGGTCACTAAAAATATCCATAGCAGCAGAATCTGAATGTGAGTTTTTTTAATGGTCACGCAGTGCCTCGCGAGATATGGAGTAGTAAAGTGTCAGTACACGCGCCATGAGTATTTATAGTGTGAGCTGGGTGGACTATACATTATTGTTTAATTAAAAGTTGCAAAAAAGACCTGTTTTGCAGGTCTTTTTAATTGGTACCACTA
>JBDSHU010000025.1:0-4359 GCA_039918335.1 Methylotenera sp.
TGGGTAAAAATACATATCATTGAAACAAGTGATTCCACCACTTAACATTTCTGCACACGCTAATATCGTTGCTTCATGCACATAGCGTTCTGACAATATATTTTTCTCAGCTGGCCATATATGGTCGTTTAGCCATGCCATCAAAGGTATATCATCAGCAATACCGCGCATTAAACTCATTGCAGCATGTGTATGCAAATTGATTAAACCTGGAATCAAAACATGGTCATCTAAACATACCAGCGATGTTGCTGTATATTTTTTCCTAGCCTCAGCTATAGGCAAGATTTCCACTATCACATCAGCCTGAATGATCACTGCATAGTTTTCCAAAACTGGCTGTTTTGATACTACAGTGGCAATCCAGCGTGCTTCAATAATCAAATCAGCATTGATAGTAGTGAGAGGTAATTCATTAGCTTTAAACATAATGTTTATTTTACCAATAAAAAAGCCCCGCAATTGCGGGGCTTTAGTTTTACTTCTTAAATTGAGCTTAAATACTTAATCTAAAGTAACAATTAGTAGTTAAACATCAATTTAATTAATTATTTGCAACCTGATTCACGTTGTTTTTCAGCTGAAATCACAACACGACGATCTGGTGCAAGACATGAGATCAATTTTTTACCTTTAACACCTTTACAATCAGCAACTGGCTCAGCTTCGCCTTTACCTACAGCTTGTAAACGTGAAGCATCAACACCTTGAGAAACCAAGTAATCTTTCACGATATTAGCACGGCGCTCTGAAAGTTTTTGGTTGTAAGCTTCTGAACCGATACGATCTGTATGACCAGTTACTAACACTAATTCAATATCTGGATTGCCTTTGATCTTGGCAGCAGCTTCATCCAAGATTGGTTTAGACCCATCTTGTAGTTTAGCTTTATCGAAACCAAATAGTTTTTCAGCAGAAATTGTAACTGTTTCAAGTTTAGGATTACAAGGCACAGCAGCTGGTTCAGGTGCTGGCTCTACAGCTGCAACTGGCTCAGGTGCTGGCTCTACAGCTGCAACTGGCATAGGTGCTGGAGCACCGAAACGGAAAATACCGCCTAAACTTACTAATGTGTTACCGATTGTGCCGTCTGCATCAAGTCTAGGACTTGACTTTGCTTCAGACCTTGACCATTGATGACGCACATCAGCTTGTAAACCGAAAGAATCGTTGAATAAATATTGTGCACCTAAACCAACATTCGCTAACCAAGAAGTCTTAGTCTTATCATCGATGCTTATGCGTGAATAATCAACATCATTACGCGCAACGCCTAAACCAGCCAACAAGAATGGACGGAATTTATCACGGCTAAACATGTATAAAGCATCTACGCCTAAAGTAGTTTGTTTATAATGACCACCTACACCAGAAAGGTCTGAGCTAGCACGGTTATACCCTAAGCCACCTTGAATGTCCCATTTTTCGCTCAGCTCTTTACCTAACTTGATAAATGCACCACCGCCATTATTAGCCTCTAAATCGCCATCAGTATCCATGTAGCTAATACCAGGGACTAGGTACCAAGCACCGCGGTACATGTCATCTGCTGTTGCAGAAAATGCTGCCAACCCAAGTGTTGCTGCTACTGCTAAATTTACAAGATTTTTTTTCATTCGTATTTGCTCCTGGTTAAAGTACTTCTTATTAATAATTCTATGAATTGATAATACGCACACTAAGTAGCATGTGCAATAATTAACATCAATAAAATTGCGATTCTGCGTATGTTTTGTTGCTTTTATACAACAAATTTACAATGCTTTACGTATTGCCCTAATTTTGTCTGAATTTAGACCAAATTCACGCTTATTTTCATCACATGCCCCACCTCTAAAACCAATATAGGTAGGGTTTAATTCTTTCGCAGCCACAACATGTTGCAATTGTAGGGAACCAGCGAGTCCAAATGACATATCTAACTCCAAAGCTTTTTTTGCAAATTCTTTACAATTTACCGCGGAGCGATAATACATGTACGTATTCCCATCCTTCTGTGCGGTATCCAACATAACGCCATTAAAACCTGCTTGCTTAACCGCCTTAATCAATGTGTCTGGATATTCATATTCAGCAAATAGCACTGCGATTAATTTCACTCCCTTTGCTGTGATGGTTTTTAATTTATCTAAAGTAGGCTGATAATTATCGGTCTGAAAAAAACCAATTTTAATAAAATCCACATTGGTACTGACCAGTTTTGTAACACAGTCAAAAATCAGGTCTGGCTGCATAGGCACATCGCCTATAGTTGCACTGACAAGTTTTTGACCATTAACATAATCTATAACCGCCTCTATTTGACTAAGTGACAATGCCCCCAATGCACCAGCTGCAGGGTCTTTTAAATCAATAATATCTGTGCCGTTTTCTATCGCAATTTGCGCTTCTGCAACACTGGTGACACTTATTAGCAGTTGTGTCATGCCAAATCCATACTACGCAAAGTTATCACCTGATTGTTCCGCATAAAAATTATCTATTTTTTCTATTAGCCAGCCCCACGCTTCTAACTCTCGTTCGCCTGCGGTTTTATCCACGGCAATTTGTAAATATTGCATTTCTGATATTACTTTTTCTTTTGATAACATATGCAAACGACTCACCAATACTGCCAACTCAATCACTGCAGCTTGTGCACGGTTAAAGCCTTGAAATGCCTGATGTTGTTCCTCGTGTACAACTTCCAAAAATAACTTTGGTCGTAGTGCATGGTCTTCAACTTTTACTAACTTTAATTCTTTGTGCGCCAAGGTATCTGCCAATCGAAAACCGATAATATGATCTGTTGGCAACACCTCCCATGTTTGGCGTTTAGTCAATGCGCCAGCAAACACACGCACATCGTCTGTTAAGTTCATTACTGCGCATTGTGTAGCTAAAATATTATTTAGCGTAGCTGAGGGCTTATAGGGTGAAATGACCACCAAGTCATTTTCCATGCGAATGCCAAAAGGCGTTACATGCACATTGCGTTGCTCATCGACACTGGTAATAATCGTTTCTAATATCATGCTCGCCTCACTCTTTAGCACTTTTAGCTGCTTCGCGCCGCTCTTTAATTGAGGCTTCACGATGCGAAGTTTTGCTTATTTGATCTGGTGTTCGACTTGCAACACCCCAATCAATTTCCTGATCTTGTACATAGCGCTTTTTAAGTTGCCAGGCTATTTGCGCACGTGCCAATTCAACACCCAAATAAAATGCATGTGAAGCATCATTTTCAACTTTGAGGTGCTGATATAAGGCAAATGGATCTACACTTTCATGTATGCCATCGCGATTATAAATATGCATGCCTGCCTCGCTCACCTGAATGCGAAAACTGGGGTCTTTAATTTGTGCCGCGATTTCTTTTATTTCATCTACAGAATAAGTAAAAGGACGCCTATCGTGCAGCCCCAGCAAACCATTGCTATAGCCTCGAGGCAGTCTGTCATCGAGTTTCGCAGCATGCATAATGCGTCTAGCAATATCAGCTTCACTAATGGCATTAATTGCATGTGGGCTCACTGAAGTGGCCAATACCGCATTGATATTGAGCTCACTAATCATGCCAAATAACAGTGCATTAATGCCCGTAGTATCAGCATCCGTAAGTTCCGTTAAATTACCTATACCCATCATAATTTCAATATCAGGATATTTTTTGCGTAATTTCTGATAACGCACGATTGAATTAGTTAACCCGAAATGTATGGGGTCTAAAATCGCATCCGCAATAAACGGCTTGCCTGCAATCAAACATTTATCAATAGCGCGATATAGTGAGGCTAGCGTATGCGGTTTTGCCGCGATGAGAATAGGCGTAGCCGCTACTTCATCAGCGATCCACAATGTATTTTCAGTGAGGCTAAGTAAATAATCTGCGCCCGCACGACCTGCTACTAATAGATCTTCCGTGTTAAGCGAATCAACACTGACTTTAAAATCCAATGCTTTAAGTGCTTTCACTGCGTCTGCCAGATGCGGAAAAGGCACTGCCGGCAGACAGCCCAAATCAATCACATTGGCACCTTGCGCCTGATAATGCTGTGCTCTTTTAACAATGCCTTCAACACTTAAAAATGGTGCATCAACAATTTCTGCAAAAATCTTTACGCTGTACTGACTTAAATCAGGTTCAACACCACCATGCCCAAAATATTGCGGCAAATCTTTCAAGTCCGCAGGGCCGCGCTCAACAGGCACGCCATATTTTGCTTCAAGCTGAGTCAAATCACCTTGACATAAACCTGGCAAAATCACCTTATCGGCATCGCCAGTTTCTTTCAGCCTGCGGGCGATTAAATCGGGTGTCATCAAAGCAGCGACTGATACGCCAATTTGCTGAACGCGATATTTGAAAGGTGGAGTTTT
>JBDSHU010000026.1:0-3503 GCA_039918335.1 Methylotenera sp.
GCTGCATTGCTACCAAAAGACACGCCAGCAGAGCTTGCTGTGAGTGACTTCTTAGATGTATTCGGCGCGGATATGGATATTGGCGCTGCTTTTACAGATGCAGCAGGCAGCACATTAGCCATTACTAAAGCATTATTTCATGATGGTGCTGGTAGTTTTAAATGGCTTGAAAAGGCAGATAAAGCCGAGCGTTTGCAATACATTAATTTATTAGCGATGACTTTGATTGAACCTGATGAGATTTGGTGGTCTTGGGAGAAGGATGTCGCTAATACTAAAGAGAATCCTGACGCATTACTTAAATGGCGTTTAAAACGCCGTTATTTAAAATCGTTTGAAATTGATGGCGAAGAGAAATATGCAATTGGTGTGTTTGAATGGGGTAGAACTGGCTGGAGCGGCTCTACTATTTTTACAACAAGGGACGCGGATTCAGAAGCTAAGCAGTTTAAGTATTTTGATGGTCAGCGAAAAGGCCGGCTAGTCTTTAAAAAATAAAAGCGCCGTTAGGCGCTTTTAACCGTGTCTAGATATGGTGCAGTAGCGCAAGCGCTGTCTGACTAGTCACAGGAGTTACCAGTATATGCAATTTACAATTGAATTTCAAGACCAGCATTTACAGCAAGTATTAAAGGCTGTGAGTACCGAGTTAGTCTCACCAAGACAAATGCTAACCAGTGTCGGTGAAAGCTTATTGCGTGTTAATCGTGACAGGCATTATGAAGCTAAAGCACCAGACGGTATTGATTGGGCAGAGCTTGCAGCATCAACTAAAGCAGAAAAGCGCAAAGGCAAAGCGCTTAATAAAACTGGTGAAATGTTGGAGTCATTCAATTATCAAGTTACTGATGACACTTTAGTGATGGGTTTTGATGGTCAGCGCAATGCTCAATTAGCAATCTGGCATCATGAAGGCACTGACCCTTATTTAATTGAGCCATTAAATAAAAAAGCTTTGGCTTTTGGCGGTGGTTTTTATAAGAAAGTAAATCATCCTGGTCTTGAAGCAAGACCTTTAGTCGGATATCCATTAAGTGATCAACAATTAACAGTTGATGTAATTGAAGACCATTTAACTCATGTATTAAATAAATTTAATCAGTAATTAAATGGTGTTTAAACTTTAATTAAATTTCATTTAAATAGGATAAATACAGTAATTGTTTTTGTAATATCCCGTATATTTGTATAATAAAAACCTCATTTAATTACCAGAACTGTCCGAAAATCAAGGTTTTTGTGTTTTGGGTTGAAACTTAATAAACACGCGAGTTTCGGGCTAATTTTTCTAGGTTATATCTATCCTATTTCCCTTACATCCCTACTACATCCTGCGACAGAACCCAGTCCAGACTTTCTATCCATCCGTCGTAGTAGAAATCAAGAAAGTCGTTGTAGGGCATAGACTTGCTTTCGCAGACATCGGTGCATTGTAGCGCTTTGTATTTTGGGAACAAGATCATCGTCATGCTGTCCGAGTGGCTCGGAGCCACGCGATGGAGCAGTACCGTTTCACCGCCGAGGATGATTTTCATATCCTCATCGAATACACGATCCGGAATCGCAGTCGGAATCTTTTCCCCCACAATAGGTTCCAATGCGCGTTGATTCGCAACGACGATAGCGCCATCCTGCTGGAATATTTGGCCGCCACTGATGTGGTCAGCATGGCCATGTGTATAGACTACATACTTCACTGGCACATTGAAGCGACGTTTGATTTCATCTCGTAGCCATGTCGCCGTACAGGTCATCGCCGGATCGATAATCAGAGCGCCTTCTGTGGTAATCAATACTAGACCGCTGTGCACAGCTAAGCCGGGACCAGTTGTGTGTCGATACAAATTTCCCTTGATCTGTGTAAGTGCTCGCGGATTATCTGGACAAGGAGCCGCCGTAAAATCCTGAAGCACTTGCCTATTCGCGTATTTGGAATGGTCCACAGAAATGCCATTGTCACTTGCTTGAACGCCGCTCGTTAGCGCGAGAAACAATGTTCCGAGAGTCGTTATATATGGGAATAGTTTCATTTTTATAACTCCCTCAAAAAATTGATTTCATACTGCGAAAACATGCATGTAAGTTGTTGCTTATAATTGCTTTTTCAACTTGAATTACCGACTATATCTTGCATATTCTTTGCGTTCCATATGACACTGCTTTAGACATAATAAGCCTTTTTAGAGTGACTACCAAACGTGGGTAAGATCATTCCGACCCATACCCAACATTCAGTAACTAATTAAAAATTATTTAAGCTATAACCGGCGGCCAATTATGGGTCTTTTTACTGTTTTGTAAAAAATCTCTACGTGTGGTCATGATTCAATCCACTCAATTTAAGTAAGTAATTTAAACAACATACCGAGGCCGCCACAGGCAAAAATAACTGGGATTACATTAACCTTGAAGCGGAATACTGCCACTGTAGCAACAGCTGTAAGGGCAATAGAGAACCAATCTAGTCGACCAGTCAAACCCAATGGCAAAAACACATGATACGCAAAGAACAATGCCAGATTGAATATCACACCAACTACGGCTGCTGTAATCGCACTTAAGGGCGCAGTGAATTTAAGATTGCCGTGTGTGGTTTCAATAAATGGACCACCCATAAATATAAATACAAAGCTTGGCAGGAATGTGAAGAACGTCACAATCGCTGCCGCCACAAATGCTGAAGCGAATATCGCATCAGGGCCAAAGACTTGAGTGACCCAACCGCCCACAAAACCAACAAACGTCACTACCATGATTAGTGGCCCAGGTGTTGTTTCTCCAAGCGCTAAACCATCAATCATCTGCGTAGGGGTTAACCAATGGTAGTGTTCTACAGCACCTTGATAGACATAAGGCAACACAGCATACGCACCACCGAATGTGAGCAATGCCGCTTTGGTAAAGAACCAGCCCATTTGTGTAAAAGCAGCATCCCATCCATATTGCATCACCAAACCAGCCATGACTAACAGCCACATCGCGAAGCCAATCACTGCAATACGTGCCATCTTTGCCCAACTAAAATAAGCGTGTGCAGGTGTTGGTGTGTCATCATCAATCAAAGCACGACCAAATTCTTTGTCAACTGCTCCATGACCACCGCCTACCTTGAAATACTGTGGTGCTATATGTCCACCAAAATGCCCAATCAATCCTGCAACTAACACAATCAGAGGGAACGGTAATTTAAGTGCGAATATCGCAATAAAAGCCAATGCAGCAATAGACCACAGTACATGATTCTTGAGTGCTCTTGAACCAATACGATAGGCTGCAAAGAGTACGATAGCCACTACAGCAGGTTTGATACCGTACAGAGCACCAGCAACCGCAGGTACAGAGCCATAAGCCATGTATATCCATGCAAGTCCAGTTAAAATAAAGAATGAAGGTAGCACGAATAAGGCGCCAGCTATAATGCCGCCCCAAGTGCGATGCATGAGCCAGCCAATGTACGTTGCTAATTGCTGCGCTTCTGGGCCAGGTAGCACCATGCAATAGTT
>JBDSHU010000027.1:0-3229 GCA_039918335.1 Methylotenera sp.
TCCCAGCTGCTTTTCAGGTTATCGCGGATAGTAGATAAGTTGGAGTCGTAATCTGAAATACCGCTGTAACGGCGATTAAACTGATTTAAAAGAAAGTCGAAACCAACAATTTCGAGGGCTGGGATTAGATAGCTTTTGTTTGCTTGCCTAACCGATGAAAAGTCTATTTTGGCATTACTGCCAGATGGCGCTGGTGATGCTTCACCCACTTCCATATTTGCTATTGGCTGAGTAGTTACAGTAGCAGAATCACCTGCCAGTGCTAGGTTCGCTGTTGTAGTACCAAGCGTCAATGCAGCGATGATAACTGCGCATTTGATAAGACCAGGATTCTGGAGTCTAACGGCGGGCAGCATAAAACCAGTTCTTTTCATTCTCATATAGAATCCTATCTAACGGTTCTTCATAACCAATTGGTTTTATCTGCCTTTTAAAATAATTTGCTTCCCGTTCGCAGTCTCACACTCATATTAAGAGCCTAATCTTCATTGTTGATTTAAGCAAGACAGACTTTATCTATGAGGTCAATTAATAGGTGCTAAAAGAAGAGGCATAAGTCACTGGGCGCACACTTGTTTGTTTGAAATTAGTAAGTGCTAGGTTCTTTTAGGATCACTGGGGTGATATCAAAACTTCCGCCGTCATGGCCTACCATGATTTGGCCATCTTGAATGGTGCAGCTGATATTCAAACCGCGTGATGCAATACTCGCTAACTCTTTGGTATCGGGTAAATTGATAACCGTGAGGTTGTTGGTTTTTAATAGCACTTTGCTATTTTGACTCCACCACATATCGGCAATTCTTCCACCGTATAACATCACTACCACTTGCCTTGCGCGCCCTGCTGCTTTACGAATATCGCGCTCGGTAGGTAGGCCTACATCCATCCATAGCTGGATTGCCCCCGTGAGGTCTTTTTGCCAGAGATCCGGTTCTTCATCATCACTTAAACCCTTGCCGAATATCAATGCTTCATTGGCATATAGGGCAAAACCAATCAGTCTTACCATCACACGCTCATCCGTTTCTGATGGATGTTTAGCGATGGTGAGGCTATGTTGCTGGTAATAATTGCGATCCATATCTGAAACTTGTAGATCGACTTTATAAATTGTTGATTTGATTGCCATTGCTAAGGTGAGCCCTTTTAAGTTGGCACATTATACCTACTTTATCCACGCCTTAATCGTGCAGGCTTTTGAAGGCGGTTTGCTTGCATCATGAATCGCTTTATCGCTTCGTGCGAGCAAGCCAACTTGGTTTCTGTTAA
Source organism: Methylotenera sp. (assembly GCA_039918335.1). Lineage (GTDB taxonomy): Bacteria > Pseudomonadota > Gammaproteobacteria > Burkholderiales > Methylophilaceae > Methylotenera. Next base: position 1,273 of record JBDSHU010000027.1, read on the forward strand.
GCTTCCATTCTTTCAAATTAGTAAATATTCATCATGGCTCAATATGTAATGTCTATGCTCCGCGTGAGCAAAATTGTTCCTCCCAAAAAACAGATCATTAAAGATATTTCACTGTCTTTCTTCCCCGGTGCCAAAATTGGTTTGTTGGGCTTGAACGGTTCAGGTAAATCTACCGTACTGCGCATCATGGCAGGTGCGGACAAAGAGTTCGAAGGTGAAGTACAACATCAGCCCAACCTTTCGATTGGTTATTTGCCGCAAGAGCCACAACTAGATGCAGAAAAAACCGTGCGTGAAGAAGTTGAATCTGGCATGGGTGAAGTGATGCAGGCGCAAGCCAAGCTAGAGGCGGTATACGCCGCTTATGCGGAGCCGGATGCCGATTTTGAAAAGCTTGCTGAAGAACAGGCAAAGTACGAAAACATCATTGCAGCGAGCGGTGCCGATTTAACCACACAGTTAGAGATTGCCGCTGATGCGCTACGTTTACCGCCTTGGGATGCAAAAATCGGCCCATTATCAGGCGGTGAAAAACGCCGTGTGGCCTTGTGTAAATTACTCCTTTCCAAGCCAGATATGCTGCTATTAGATGAGCCAACCAATCATTTGGATGCTGAATCTGTGGAATGGTTAGAGCAGTTTTTGGTGCGTTTTCCTGGTACGGTAGTGGCGGTCACGCATGATAGATACTTCCTTGATAACGCCGCAGAATGGATTTTAGAGTTGGATCGTGGTCATGGTATTCCTTGGAAAGGCAATTACTCTAGCTGGCTGGATCAAAAACAGGCACGTTTAGCGCTGGAAGAGTCGCAAGAATCGTCACGTCGCAAAGCGCTGAATACCGAGCTGGAATGGGTGCGCCAAAATCCGAAAGCACGCCAAGCCAAAAGTAAATCACGTATTGCTCGCTATGAAGAACTAGCCAGCGCTGAATACCAAAAACGTAACGAAACGCAGGAGATTTTCATCCCTGCTGGCGAGCGTTTGGGTGACCAGGTGATTGAATTCAATGGCGTGACAAAAGCATTCAAAGATAGGCTCTTGATTGATAATTTGAGTTTCAGTGTGCCTGCCGGTGCAATTGTCGGTATTATCGGCCCGAACGGTGCGGGTAAATCTACCTTGTTCAAGATGATTACGGGTAAAGAGCAGCCAGATAATGGTGAGGTAAAAATTGGCAGCACCGTGAAAATGGCCTATGTAGACCAAAGCCGCGATGAACTGAGTAGTGAGAAAACGGTATTTGAGGAAATCTCTGGCGGTTCGGATATTTTGACAGTAGGTCGTTATGAAACGCCATCACGTGCTTATATTGGCCGTTTCAATTTCAAAGGTGGCGATCAGCAAAAGATCGTTGGCCAACTTTCCGGTGGTGAACGCGGACGCCTGCATTTAGCTAAAACGCTGATTTCCGGTGGTAATGTGTTGTTACTGGATGAGCCTTCAAACGATTTAGATGTGGAAACTTTACGTGCGTTGGAAGATGCATTGCTGGAGTTTGCCGGTTGCGTATTGGTGATTTCGCATGATCGATGGTTCTTGGATCGTATCGCCACGCATATCTTGGCGGCTGAGGGCAACTCACAATGGACGTTCTTCAACGGCAACTATCAGGAATATGAAGCTGATAAACGCAAACGTTTAGGTGAGGAAGGCGCGAAGCCGAAGCGGATCAGATATAAGCCGATTACGCGTTAAGAAATAAGTAAGCTTAATTAAAAAGGCTAACTGTGAGGTTAGCCTTTTTTAATTGTATTTTGAGTTATAACCAATCCCAGTCTAGTCTAGGTTTATGCGGCGCTTTTTTCATCGCCCAATCCCATAAAAATGGGGGAATAAAACGCATGAATCTTGCCAACCAACCCATTTGCCATGGAATCACTACAAAGCGGCGTTTGTGTTCTATAGCATTTACAAACTTAATAGCAGCAACGTCAGCATCCATCAAGAAAGGCAT
>JBDSHU010000028.1:0-10729 GCA_039918335.1 Methylotenera sp.
CAAGAATGGTAGCAAGTAGTGTGCTGGTAATCAGTGCTGTATTGCTTGCGGAGAGCAACTGTTGCAGCTGTCCGGCTTGTACTGCTGTCTTTTTTTTCAAGTTGTTATCACTTAAATGATTAATGTCACACGCATCCCTAACCGCTGAATGGGGTTAGAGTGAGTGTATAAGCACCTCGCATGGATTATGCCCTATGTTGATAATGGGCTCAATAAGGTATAAATAATATGCATCATTGATATACCTTGTTCGTCCTAGTTAAAACGGATTAAAGTTAATCTGAATAAAAATGGTATCTATTCCTGCCAGCACCTTTAGCTTCATACATGGCCATATCAGCGTGCTTCATTAGCTCTTCTACAGTAGCTTCCATCTCATTACTACGAACAGCAATGCCAATGCTCGTGCTAATCGTAATCTCTTGACCATTGATGCTAATCGGCTGTTTGAAACTATCAAGAATTTTCTCTGCAACTAGTTGTGCATCTCGCACTTGTGCGATTTCCGTCAGAATAATCACGAACTCATCCCCACCTAGCCTTGAAACGGTATCGTCAGTACGCACACATGCTGATAAACGTGCAGCGACTTCTTTGAGAATAACATCGCCCGCATCATGCCCTAGAGAGTCATTAATTTTTTTAAAGTAATCTAAATCCAGAAATAGCAGCGCCATTGGGCGCTCATGGCGTTGAGCCTGAGCGAGTGAATGATTTAGCCTATTCAATAACATTCGGCGATTAGGTAAATTGGTTAGGGGGTCAAAGTAAGCATATTTTTCCGATTGTTCATGCTGTAGCTTACGTTCCGTAATATCTTCAATCTGAGAAATGAAATACAGCGGAGTTTTGTCTTCATCTCTAAAAATACTGACAGAGAGTTGAACCCAAACGATCTTTTTGTCTTTACGAATGTATCGCTTTTCCATTTGATAAGAGTTGATCTTATCGTCTAGTAGTTGGTGCAGATATTCCAGATCGATAGATAAGTCATCTGGATGGGTGATTTCCTGAAAAGTCAGCTTTAATAGCTCATCATTATCGTACCCAACAATATTACACAAACCTTGGTTAACCTTGATAAACTTACCCTCCAATGACACAATTGTCATCCCAATCGGGGCATATTCAATAATTTCCCTAAAGCTTTTCTCACTTGCTCGCAAAGCATATTCTGTCTTTTTACGATCTGTAATATCTTCAAAAACGACTACCGCCCCAACAATCTCATTATTTCTAAACATCGGTACAGAAGTCACACTAATATTCATGGGTGTGCCATCTTTTCGCCAAAACACTTCTTCGCTAGATTTAAACGGTTGCCCTGATTTCATCACATTGCGCATTTCACAATCTTCTGCGGGATAAGGCGAATGATCCATTTTTTTGTAGTGGATCAGTAAATGCGCATGCTGTCCAAGCAACTCAGCTTCAGTCCAGCCTAACAAACGTTGACCTTCAGGATTAATAAAGGTCATGAGTCCTTCTTTGTCCATGACATATACACCTTCACCTAAGGTAGAGGTGATTTCCTGAAATCGTGAAGAACTCTCTTTGAGTGCTGCGGTTTTCTCTTCAACCAACGCTTCAACACGTGCGGTATAACCAGTACCCAATAACAGCAGCGCTCCCATCAGGCCTGTGCCGAAAATACCGATGGCCAGCATGTTCCAACTTTGCCAGCCACGATGTAGTTCATAGTAATACGCTGTTGGTGTGGTTTCTAATCGATAATGTCTAGTCCCAAATTCAAACTGCCGCGTATACAACACTTCGGACTGATCAGCAGTGAACCCTTCATATAAGGTTTGACTAGCTTCAATATCAATCAGGCGGCTATTCAGTAATGGCAGTATGGGCATAAATATCTCGCCCAAGAAATCTTTAGCCTTTAATGCGGTCAATACCACGCCCTCTTGTGCTACCCCGTTGACTGGATAGATAAGTAATAAGCCTGGCTCTGCGCCTTTATCAATAATAAGCTTTACCGGGGGGGTAGCAACAGCAGTCTTTTCTTTAAACGCTTTGAGAATAGTAGCCTTGCGGTCAGGTAGAGAGGCCAGATCAAAACCCAAAACCGACTGCACTTCTATGGTCATAGGTTCTATATAGGTGAGGGGGTAATAGTAATTACGCGCCGAAGCTGGCACTAAGGCCTTATTAAGACCAGTTTCTTTGATGTCAAATTCTGGAAAATCGCGTGCTTGCTCCGCATTAAATGCAGTACGGCTTGAGTATCCGATTCTAGGCGCCCACTCTATTGCATAGATTATGGGAAACCCTTTGAGGGTTTCCTTAACAAAATTATGGAAATCTTGCCGCGTGATGGAATTAAAGTTGCGGTAAGTAAATAATCCGCTGGTTTGCATCAGAACAGATTCTTGTGTATCAAAACGAACTTGAAGTTGTTCGGATAATTGGTTGGATAATCCTTCAAATTCAATGAGCGAATCTTTATGCTCCCATCTGCTCACGGTAACGAAAGTGATGACGAGCAATGCAAAGGCAATTGCCATCGGTAAAGCCACGGTACCAAGCCGTTTTCTCCATATAAGTCTTGGGCTACCAATCGCCACCAAAGTGAGTGGCAACATGACGATGAGGCCTAGAGAGTCACCAATCCACCATGAGGCCCAGCTGGTAAAGAAGTGTGCTTTGCCTATCAGGCCTAATGCAAATAATCCGCCAACCGAAATACTCGCACTAACCAGGCAAATGACCGGGGCGGATATAACAAAACTAACAACTTCACGCGGGCTATCAAGCGCTGTTGGATAAGCAATTTTATGCCTAAGCCACCAGCCACCTAGCCATGCCTGAACCACTGAAGCGCATGCAATAAGGAGTGCAACTTCCAACTCTGTAATATTGATCTTATGGTTTGTAGTATAACCAACCCAAGTATTGAGCAATAATGAGCCTAAGAAAATTGCTGGTAGTGATTTTTTGCCTGCAACAAATGATGCCGCGATGGCGATTCCCGCTGGCGGGAAAATGGCAGAAGCATAGCCCGGAGGAAGCGCCAACATTAAGCCCAGCTTGCCCGTGACCACATAAACAAATATCAGCAAAAGGCTGAGGGAAAGATATGAATATCTGCGGAAAATAGTTAATTCATTTAACATCGATGGCCAGATATTGAATGCAAGTGCCTATCCAATGATTTTGGTAGGGCTATTACGAGAGGATTGACGCATATTATTACATTACACATTAGATATACTAACATAGGCATACCCTGTACTTATTCCTGTCAGTCAATTCTACAATCCACTTCATTAATGCTTTCAACGCGTTTGAATTGCCAATAACTCAATCTCTGTGTAAGTTGATTCTTACACTAATATCAGCCATCTGCTTATTCGTTAATTTTTCCATATCCTTAGAATGAGTTTGTGTTTTACACAAATCCGATTTATTTACCAAAAGGAAATATTATGAAAACGAATCTTAAGAGTCTTTTGATTGTTGGTGCTTTAATGATGCCATTGTCTGCTTTTGCTGCTGAAGGTGATCCTGTTTCTACCAAACTAGGTGATGCAGTGATTACGACTAAAGTAAAAGCAGAGTTTGCTAAAGATAAAACAGTAAGTGCAACCGCCATTAAGGTTGAAACTGATAGCAATGGTTTAGTTCAACTTTCAGGTACAGTTAAATCGCAAGCTGAAGCTGATAAAGCTGTCATGATCGCTAAGAACACTAAAGGTGTTACAGGCGTGAAAAACGATATTGTTGTATCTCCATAATACTTCAATTAGTTTTGAATCAGTGAACTACTAAGGGTGGTTTACATAGACGGGGCTTTTATGCCCCGTTTTATTTTGAAAACTGCTGTATCAATTCTGCAATCCATTCAATTTACTTAACTCCTAAAAACATACAAACAGCAAAATCAAACAGTCCAACGATTACATAGCAATACAAAACCAAATAACGCACTAAACAACAACCAGCCGTTTATTGGTGCTGATGTTTGGGTTTTAACAGCTTCTTTAGTGATTGTGGGGCGCACTACTTCTAGCTCAACCTTTGCCACTTGTATTTCTGTGTCATTTTTAAAAACACTTTTCTCAATCGCCGATGCAGTATTTTTAACTTCCGAGACTGTACCAGCACTAGCTGTAGTTAATACTGGAGCCATTGTCATCACAACGACAAACAATATATTAATGATTTTATTTAACATTTTTCACCACTCAATTTTTAAATTACTAAATCTAGTATTTGCAAATTGAATGCCAATGCTAAACAAATAAAATTAACATATAAATCAATAAGTTAACTTTATTCTTCATTACAAATGATGTCGTAATACCAACACTACTGTCAATAAAAATTATTAATCCGGCAAGTATTACGTCAATTTCTCATCACCTGGTTTTATCACTAAACTACCGGCTTCCGCATCGTCACAAACTCTTCAGCCGCAGTCGGATGTATCCCTATCGTCGTATCAAAAACCGCCTTAGTTGCACCCGCACGAATCGCTACTGCAAAGCCTTGAATAATCTCACCTGCATCTGGCCCTACCATGTGCATGCCGACGACTTTATCCGTGCTGCGCGCTACTAGCATTTTCATTAACGTACGTTCTGTACTGCCTGATAACGTATTCTTCATGGCTTTGAATTCGGATTTATATACATCGATGTCTGTATATTTTTCACGGGCTTTTGCTTCAGTCAAACCTACCGTACCGATGCTAGGCTGGCTAAATACCGCTGTAGGGATATTTTCATAATCCACAACACCGCCTTTTTTGGCATATAACTTATTGACTAAAAACATGCCTTCAGCCGTGGCGACTGGCGTGAGGTTCACACGATTGGTGACATCGCCCAGCGCGTAAATAGACGGCACATTGGTTTGGTAATCTTCGTTCACAATAACGGCGCCCGTTTCATCTAGTGCTACGTTTAATTTATCCAGACCCAAGCTACTCGTATTGGGCACGCGACCCGTGGCGTACATCACTAAGTCTGTAGCCACCGTGTCACCCGCTGTGGTGTGCACTGTAAAGCTCGTACCAACGCGCTCAATGCGGTCTACACTGGTGTTAAACATGAATTTGATGCCTTTTTTGGTCATCTCCTGAATCAAGAAGTCGCGTATATCTTCATCAAAACCACGCAGCACTTTTGAGCCACGCTCAAAAATGGTGACGTCTACACCCAAACCATGCAAAATACCCGCAAACTCCACGGCAATGTAACCGCCGCCCACAATGACCATTTTGCCTGGCAATTCGGTCAAATTGAAAATCTCGTTCGAAGTTATCACATGCTCTTTGCCAATGACATCCGGCACAAAAGGCCAGCCACCGGTCGCTACTATGATGCGTTCGGCAGTGTAGGTTTTATCACCAACTTGCACGGTGTGTGCGTCGTTTATCGTGCCACGGCCATTAACGATATGTACGCCACTATCCTGTAGCAAACGGTCATAGACGCCTTGTAATCTTTTAATTTCCGCATCTTTGTTCGCCACTAATGTTGGCCAGTCAAATTTAGGCTGCGAATCAATTTTCCAACCAAATCCAGCGGAACCGGTAAAGCTCTCGCTATATTGTGAGGCATAGACATACAGCTTTTTAGGTACGCAACCCACATTCACGCAGGTGCCGCCAAAATATAGGTCTTCCACAATGGCCACTTTTGCACCATGACCCGCCGCCATGCGTGCGGCTCTTACACCGCCTGAGCCTGCCCCGATGACAAATAAATCGTAATCATATTGTGTGGTAGGTATGTACTTGTGTTCGTTATGGCTAGCCAATTGAGTTCTCTCTAAAATTTTCAGATTGGGTTAAATTTTTGGTGGTAAATTTAATATTACTCATCATTCAATAAAAAAGGCGATGTATTTCACATCGCCTTTTTAAATTACTAAACGTAATTAAAATTACAAAATTATAGTAATCACCGATGTTAATTATTTTTTCAAATAGTTTAGCAATGTGCCTGCATCACTCACTTCAAATGGATCTGAACCGAAGTTATCCGCTTTGCCTGGCTCAACAAACATCTGTTTCACTTCGCCATCTTCTACCAGCATTGAATAGCGCCATGAGCGATCACCAAAACCCAGGTTGTCTTTTTGCACCAGCATGCCCATACCGCGCGTGAAATCACCGTTACCATCAGGCAACATTTTCACGTTCTGAACGCCTAGGTTTTTGCCCCATTGGAACATCACGAATGCATCGTTAACGCTTAAGCAGTAAATTTCATCAACACCAAGTGCTTTGAATTCTGCATATTTAGCTTCATAGCCAGGTAAATGGGTGCTTGAACATGTCGGTGTAAAAGCACCTGGTAGCGCCACGATAATGACTTTTTTACCTTTAAAAATGTCAGCCGTTGTTACATCTTGCCAACGGAATGGGTTCTCGCCGCCGATGCTTTCGTCACGTACACGAGTTTTAAAAGTGACATTAGGTACATTTGCAATCATGATTACTTCCTTTGAATGAATTAAAAAAACTGGTTATTGGTGTGTCGCTTAAATTCAATATGCATCATGATATAGCAACATTAAATTTTAATGAATTCAATTAAATTTATTGAATTGATAGTTTATTTTTATCACGAAGCTATTTTCAATAAGTTTAGGGCTGATATATATTAGAAGCAGTTAGGCTGTGATGTTAACCAAACGCTCGGTATCGGCTGACTGCAACACAGCTTCAATCGCTTTGCAATTGGCTTTCGCATCTGCAAAGTCTAGTAATGGCGCTTTATTATTGAGCACACAATCACTAAAGTGTTCAATTTCTAAATTAAAGTGATTACTCGGGGGAAAGCGTTCTTCGGCATATTTGCCATCTTCCAGCGCCCATGAAATCACTGGCACATCGTTTTGAAACACCCATGCGGCGTGGCACTTAACCCAACCTTTGGTGCCAATGATTTCATATTCGGATTTACGTGAGCGTTCAAAACTCACATCAAAATGGCCAAAGCGCGCACGGCCTTCTGCATCTAGTCCAAAATCCAGCACGCCACTGGTAACGATATCTGCACCTACTTCGTTGAATTTAGCATGCGCTGTTACAGTAACGGGTTCTGCCGGGTTGCCATCTTTAGCCGTTGCACTTAAACCCATCGCCCATCGCAATGAATGAATCGCGTAAGGGCCAATATCCCACATCGCGCCGCCGCCCTGCTTGAATCCATGAGCAATGCGATACATACGAGCAGGTTTCATTAGAAACGAGTAAGAAGCTCGAACCGATAGCACATCGCCTATCAACCCAGATTCCACAATCTCTTTCAAGCGTACATGTTGTGGATGAAAGCGGTACATAAAACCTTCCATCACTTTGACATTATTTTTAATCGCTGCGGTTTCAATCTCCTCAATATCCTTAACAGTCAATGCCATTGGTTTTTCAATGAGCACATGCTTACCGGCATTGATCGCTTTAAGCGCCCATTCCACATGCTCGTTATTGGCCATTGGACAATATACAGCTTGTATATTGGCGTCATTAATCAGTGAATCTAGGTCGTCATAACAAGCCACATTGCCATGGCAAGGCGCGTACTTTTCTAAAGTGGTTTTAGCTGCACCTGCTCTACGGCTGGCAATGGCCACTAATTCAGCATTAGGTGCTTCTATTATGGCCGGTAGCAGTCTTTCATTAACGCGTGCCGCGCCCAAAATGCCCCAACGCAATTTTGTAAGATTGCTCATTACTTTCCTTAAATTGATTCCTGCGCAAACCATTTGATACTGCAGCCGATACTAGCAATTTGCTCACGTGGGCCTTCGCCTGTTTCACTAATCAATTTCATGGCATTAAACAAATCTCGCGTATTGCCTACCGGTGGCTCACCACGGCCAGCAGCATCAAAACGGCCACGATACTGCAGTTCTAGTTCTGCATTAAAACCAAAAAAATCCGGGGTGCAAACCGCGCCATAGGCTTTAGCAATATCCTGTGTACTGTCCAGCACATATGGAAAGGAAAAATTAAATACTTTTGACTCTTCCATCATGCGCTCATAAGAATCGGCAGGGTAGTTTTCGGTATCATTACTCTGAATGGCGATGGTGTTAATGCCATACTTCAGCAACTCGCGACAATCTGCCACCAAGCGCGTTTTAATGGCTTTTACATAAGGGCAATGATTACAAATAAACATCACTAACAAGCCATTTTTTCCCGCACTGTTGGCCAAAGAATAATATTTGCCGTCAATACCTAGCAAATTAAAATCAGAGGCAGGCTCGCCAAAATTACAAACGGGTGGATTTAAACTCGTCATTTTTTTCTCCAGTTTTTCTAATTCTAGTTTTCAAACTTTAGTTTTATTAGTTTCTTTATAATACTAATGTTTATGTTATCACTTTGACACCCCCTTAAGACGATAAATCCATGGCTAACCTGCGCTTTTACACCAATAACCCTCTAGTTTTGGATGACTATATTCAGTTATCTGAAAGCGCAGCTGCCCATGCTACGCGAGCCTTAAGATTAAATGTGGGCGATAGTGCGATTCTGTTTAACGGCGATGGCTTTGATTATGATTGCGAGCTGACTTCAATTAAAAAAAGTACCGTAATCGCTAAAATCACAGCTGCTAAAAAGATCACCAACGAATCACCGCTCCGCATTACGCTGTTGCAAGCTATTTCCAGCGGCGATCGTATGGATTACACCATTCAAAAAGCCGTAGAGTTAGGAGTGACCAGTATTCAACCAATCACCAGCTTACGCAGCGTAGTAAAGCTAACAGTCGAACGTGCAGAAAAGCGCATCGAGCATTGGCAAAATGTGGCAACTTCAGCTTGCGAGCAATCAGGCAGGGCTGTTGTTCCCCAATTAGCTACGCCATTGGGTTTGCAACAATGGCTTGCAAATAATGTTAACAATAATGGCATGCGGATTTTACTTAATCCTATTGGCGCGCTACGGCTAGCAGAAATGACTGCACCAAAAAATGAAATTCAATTACTGATTGGCGCAGAAGGTGGCCTGGCTCAGACCGAAATTGATTTAGCGCTTCAGCATGGATTTCAGTCTGTGGTATTAGGCGCTCGAATTTTACGTACTGAAACAGCTGCTTTGGCTACCATCTCCGCCTTACAAACTTTATGGGGCGATTTTTAATCACCTTTTAAATACCTATAAATATTTGCATTAATTACATAAATATTTTAATATATTGTAAATATTACATTATATATCTGGATTAACGATGTCATTAGGTTTATCAATTCGCAGAAGACGTAAGTCACTTAATATCACCCTGCAAACACTTTCTAGCTTGGTAAACGCTGACGCTGGGAACCTGTCACGTATAGAACGTGGTGAATTGGGCATTTCCGAAACATTGTTGCGCAAGATCTCTGAGGCTTTAAGTTGCACGCCAGCCTATTTGTATGCGCAAAGTGATGCCCCTTTAGCAGGCACTAGTGGGCATAATAATTTTAAAGTTCAAGAAAATCAGCAGCCGTATCTTGCGGGATTATTACAGCCGGTGAGTATTACCAATAATTCAAACGCCAATGATTTCGTACAGTGGTTTAGGTCTGCCACACCCTATATTCACGCTTTTGGTGGACGAACTTTTGTGATTGCCTTTGGCGGCGAAGTGGTAGATGAAAAACAATTTATTGCGTTATCACATGACCTTAACCTATTAGCTAGCTTAGAAGTAAGGCTGGTGTTAGTACACGGCTCACGCCCACAAATTGAAAAACGTTTACGTCGTGACAAACTCACACCTAAATTCATCAATGGATTGCGCGTCACGGATGATGCCGCAATGGAAGCAGTAAAAGAAGCGAACGGTGCAATCCGTGTAGAGATTGAAGCGCTACTCTCTATGGGCTTAGTGAATTCGCCAATGGCAGGTTCGGATATTCGGGTGGCGAGCGGCAACTTTGTAACGGCAAAACCGATGGGAGTGCGTGATGGTATGGATTTGCAGCATACCGGTGAAGTACGCAGAGTAGATGCTGTAGGCATACAAAAACGTTTAGATGACGGCGAATTAGTGATGCTATCACCACTTTGCTATTCACCCACAGGTGAGGCATTTAATCTAAGTTTAGAAGATGTAGCGGTAAGTGCTGCGATTGCGCTTGATGCCGACAAACTTATTTTCTTAATGGATTCTGAAGGGGTACATAATTTACGCGGTGAATTGCTACGTGAAATGACCGCTGAAAAAGCCAGAAACTTTCTGCGTAATGTAGAGATTAGCGAACAGGCAATCAATATTTCAGAAGATATCAATTATTACCTACCCGCCGCAGTAAGGGCTTGCGAGCATGGCGTGGCGCGTGCGCATCTAATATCACGGCATATCGATGGTGCTATTATCCAAGAGTTGTTCACGCTTAATGGTATTGGCACCATGGTGACTGAGTTAGGCTTAGAAAGCATGCGCCAAGCGAACATCGACGATGTGGGTGGCATTCTGAAACTGATAGAACCACTAGAAGCCGAAGGATTTTTAGTCCGGCGCGGACGTGAACATATCGAAATGGAAGTTGACCATTTTTATGTCATGGAACACGATGGCAGAACCATCGGCTGTGCGGCTTTATACCCTTTTGCTACAGAGCGCACGGCTGAGTTCGCCTGCCTTGCAATCGACCCCGCCTACAGAGGTGGTGGACGTGGCGATAAATTATTTAACTATTGCCAGGGACAAGCCAAGGAATTAGGTTTTAAAAGTTTGTTTTGCCTGACCACGCGTACCGAACACTGGTTTTT
>JBDSHU010000029.1:0-4250 GCA_039918335.1 Methylotenera sp.
GCTTTTTTATTACAGATTTAAAACCTATTCAGCTGCTGGCGCATCTAAAGGTGGTGGCGCTGGGTCATCCACAGGTGCAATTTCTGGTAAAGGCTCATCAGCATAAGCAACAGCATTAAAAGTAAAAGCAAATAGTAAAGCTAAAAAAAGCGTTCTCATTTCTTCCCCTCAAAATATAAACTGCGTTATTAATATAATTATATTAAGTAAGGTTTGAATCTTACTTAATGTAGAAATTTACTCTGAGTTGAAGTTGCTTGCAACTTTTGTTTTAATACATAAATTTTTAATTAAATTAGCGGGTTACCAATTTATTAAGCATTAGGCAATATGTTTTCTAAAGCAAACAAATCAGCAATTACTTCACGTTTTCTAATGAGGTGACATTGATCACCGTCCACCATCACTTCAGCTGCACGTGGTCTAGTATTGTAATTGCTCGCCATGCTCATGCCGTAAGCGCCAGCAGACATAATGGCCAGCAAATCACCCTCTTCCAACGCAAGCATTCTATCGTGACCTAAAAAGTCGCCACTTTCGCATACTGGGCCTACGATTTCGTAAGTCAGTACCTTTGTTTCAGCAGATCCATTCGCTTGGTCTTCTCGAGGTTGCACTGGCTTAATGTCATGATAAGCATCATACAAGGCTGGGCGCATCAAATCATTCATCGCTGCGTCAACAATAGCGAAATTTTTACTTTCAGTATGCTTTAGGTATTCAACTCTTGTGAGCAGTACACCCGCATTACCCACCAAGGCGCGGCCGGGTTCAAATACCAGCTTGATGTTACGCGAACCTAATTTTTTGAGCATGGCTGCTGCATACGCTGAGAATTCAGGTGGTTTTTCATCACTATAACAAATACCAATGCCGCCACCAGCGTCAATGTGCTGAATATGGATGCCTTTTTCTTCTAACGCATCAACCAGCGCCAATACGCGATCAAGTGCATCTAAAAAAGGCGATAACTCAGTAATTTGTGAGCCAATATGGCAGTCAACGCCATGTATCGCGATGTGAGGCATCGCTGCGGCCTGCAGATAAATATCCAACGCATCTTCATAAGCCACGCCAAATTTATTATTTTTCAAGCCAGTAGAAATGTAAGGGTGGGTTTTGGCATCAACGTTTGGGTTAACGCGCAATGATACGGGCGCTACTTTGCCCATCACTGCAGCAACATGGTTCAGGCGCGTTAACTCACTGGCCGATTCCACATTGAAGCAAAAAATATCAGCATTAAGTGCGGCTTGCATTTCAGTTTCAGTTTTACCAACGCCGGAGAACACCACTTTTCTAGGGTCACCACCAGCAGCCAGCACACGCGCTAACTCACCGCCAGACACAATGTCAAAGCCAGCCCCTAAGCTAGCAAACAAATTCAAAATGGCGAGGCTAGGGTTGGACTTTACCGCAAAGCACACCAAGTGATTGGTGCCTTTGAAGCCGGCGCTAAAGCCTTCAAAAGCTTGTGAGAGGGCAGATTTTGAATAGACATAGCAAGGCGTACCAAATTGTTCTGCGATATTGTCAAGTGCTACATTTTCAGCATGTAGCTTGATATTTTTTAGGGTAAAGGCGTTCACAATGGATACTTAATTAATTGAATAAAATTAGCTACTTTGCAGCTTTTGGTTGCGGATATTGTTGCTCTGGAATATACAGTGGACCTTTGGTGCCACAGCCATTGAGACTACTGAAAAGCACTGAAAATAATACAACACAAAAAATTTTTTTTTGCATAGGAGACAGCCTTGACTTACTTAAAGAGGTAGTTAAGAGTTTAAGGAAGATTTCTTAAACAACGCATAAGGGAATCTACAAATAAATTTTAACATAAACATGCGTTAGTTTTGATCGAACGCTGTTTATTTCGAAATGGAAGTTAATTCATACTGATTTTACTGTGATGGGTACATGCCGTTAATCAGTCATCCTTTACCGATTATCGGTTTTAGCTAGACATCCATAGTAAGTCTATACATCATACAAATTGATTAAATGAGGGAAAGAATAATGTATACCTTAGCGGATTTGCAAGGCAATCAACAAAATGGTTTTACATTAATAGAGTTGATGATAGTCGTTGCAGCTATCGGAATTTTGGCAGCTATTGCATTTCCCAATTACAGTGATTATGTACAGCGAGGAAAAGCTGCAGAAGCAACATCTACATTAGCAGATTTGAGAATCAAGATGGAACAACGCTTTCAAGATAATCGTTCATATGTAGGTGGGCTGTGTACGCCTGCAAGTGGCACTAAATATTTTACTTATGACTGTAGCGTAGCTCCAACGGATGCTGTCTACACGCTTAGAGCGGTGGGTAAAGCTGCAGAAGGTATGGATGGTTTTAGTTTCACTGTTAATCAAGCTAATAACAAAACCTCTACTTATGATGGCACAGTCGGTGCTACATGCTGGCTATCTAAAAAAGATGGCACATGTTAACAGCTGTTTCAAAAAATAACTCTTTAGGTTTTTCCTTGGTGGAGTTAATGATAGGAGTTGCGATCCTCGCTATTATAGCTTCTATTGCTTTACCCAATTTTCAGGCTATGTTACAAAATTCACAGATTCGCAATGCTGCTGAATCAGTAGCGAATGGTTTACAAAAAGCACGAGCAGAAGCGGTGAGTCGTAATACTAACGTTACTTTTATTTTAGGCGCCGATGCGATAGGAACATACTCTGCTTGGACCGTTAACGTGGTTAATCCTGCGTCTACGATTGATTCCCGATCTAGCAATGAGGGTTCCAATAAAGTGACTCGTACAGTTTTACCAGCAAATG
Source organism: Methylotenera sp. (assembly GCA_039918335.1). GTDB lineage: Bacteria > Pseudomonadota > Gammaproteobacteria > Burkholderiales > Methylophilaceae > Methylotenera. Next base: position 2,797 of record JBDSHU010000029.1, read on the forward strand.
CAACAACTATTACTTTTAACAATTTTGGTGGTGTAGTAGTAAATGCTGATGCTTCAGCTTCACTTAATCAGGTAAATTTTTCTGCGGTAGGAGGTGACCGCAGTTTGCGAGTTACGATTGGGGCAGGGGGTAATACGAGAATGTGTGATCCTAATGTAACTTCCGGGTCTAGTCCGCGTGCATGTTAATGGGAGAAAAGATTATGTTTAAACAAAAAATTTCCTCCAATCAATCGGCGCAAAGAGGCGTGGTTTTAATAGAGGCGATGATCGCTATATTGATTTTTTCTATGGGGATGTTAGCTATAGTCGGGTTGCAGGCGGCCATGATTAAAAATACTGCAGATTCAAAATTTCGTGCTGATGCTAGCTATATTGCGCAACAAAGAATAGGAACGATGTGGGCTGATCCAGCTAATGCTGTTAACTATCTTGAAGCAAGTACCGACATTTCAGCATTATTGCCTGGCGGAAGACGTACTGTGACCCAGCCAACAGCAGGGCAGTTCAGGGTTATAGTTGGATGGACAGAACCCGGTGAGACGCCAGCTGCATCTGCGACCACTGCACCATGCTTTATGCTGGTAGCACATTGTTACACCACGATTGCTAGCATTGCTGGAGGCTAAGGTGAATGAAATTTAATCATCAATACACACGTTCTCATCAAGATGGCTTCACTCTCGTTGAGATTATGATTGGTTTAGTCATTGGTATGCTAGCCACTTTGGTCATTGTGCAAGTAATGTCGGTTTTTGAAACACAAAAACGTTCTACTACTGGCACTGCAGATGCACAGACCAGTGGTGGTATAGCGCTTTATAATGTCGGGCGCGAACTGAAGTTAGCAGGCTACCCATTGATGCCAACTGGATTCCCATCCGTTGCGGATTCGCCGCTTGAATGCACATCATTAAATGGTGCTGCAGATACAACGAACATCACGCCTGTGCTTATTACCAACGGTGTAGCAGCTGCAGGCGTCAGTGCAAGCGATACGATCACCATCCGCTATGGTAACTCGCTTACAGGAGGTATTCCCCGTACCATAGGTGCAGCGCCAGTCGGAAGAGCTATATCGGTAGGTAATAATTTTGGTTGCCAGAATGATGATGTTGTTATGATTACTAATGGGGCTGCATGTGCGATGACAAGGCTCGCCCCTGAGACAGAAACGCCAGCAGCTGTGACTGGAACTACTACAGTTAACTTGATGAGTACCGAAATAGTCCCCGCTGCTGCTGTGGCTGGTGCTGATCTCTCCTGTATTGGCACCTGGAATACGATTACATATGCCGTAGTTAATGGCAATTTACAGCGTAATGGTGCTGACAGCGTAGCAGGTATTGTCAATATCCAAGCGCAATACGGAATCTCTACAACAGTTAACGATAACCAAATTAACGCTTGGGTAGATGCTACCGGCATATGGGCTCCTACCGCGTTAGCATTAAC
>JBDSHU010000030.1:0-3644 GCA_039918335.1 Methylotenera sp.
CTGGCAGAGCCTGAGCCAGTAGAGCCTGTTAAAAAGCCTAAGCCCAAAACCAAAGTAATCACTAAAAAACCTGTGCCAGATGAAAAGCCGCCGACTTTTTCAATCCCTGATGTACTTGCTACCAACAAGCCGACACCAGAGATTATTCCGCCTAAAGAAACCGTTAACAAAGATGCGCCCACTGACATGATGGCGTATGTCAATCAACAAAGGGCAAAGCGCCAATCATCTGAAACGAATGCGGTGCAACAAAATGCAGAGGCTGTTGCAAAAGAGACAGCACCTAGCGAAGACGAAAAGCGCAACCAGCGCATCAGCAAGAATTTACAAGGTGGTGCAGGCGGCACATTTACCCTTACCAGCATGAGTGGCAGGCGCGCGACCATTTCGTTTAACGGCTGGGTGAATAACTTAAGCAACCAGAAACAGCAATTTTTTGAGATAGAAGCGAATCCAGGACAAGACCTGAAGCTGTTGATAGTGAAGCGCGTCATCAGCTTTATCCGCGAGAGTTATCAAGGCGATTTTCCTTGGGAGTCTAGACGTTTAGGCAAGGAAATTACATTATCTGCACGCCTTGAGGATAATGGTGGTTTGGAAGACTTTTTAATGACCGAGTTTTTTGGTGCAAATTATAAAAACTAATCAGTCTTAACTGTTAATAGATTAAAGCAACTTAATCCCAGTTAATTTTTCTGCACACACATCACGGATAATCCGTGCTAAATCTTTGGCATATGGACGTGTCATCATTTCACTGGTTCCAATCGCATAAAGCTCAGACCAGACGCCTTTTTTGCCGATGTGCTTTTGCAGCACGTATTCATGTTCCACATAACTTTGAATGCCCCAGCTTGGTAAGGCGGCTAAACCGCGGCGGCTGGCTACCAGCTGCATAATGGCGATGGTAAGTTCAGCCGTGCGCCGGTTAAATTGAATATCTGCCGGTTTCAATACTTGGCGAATGACATCTATGCGTTCTTCAGGTACGGGATAGGTGATGAGGGTTTCGTTGCTGAAATCTTCAGCCGATAGTCGTGCTTTGTTGCGCAAAGGATGGTCTGTCGCTAATACCGCCATGATTTCAAATTTGAATAAGGGTACGTGTTCGAATTCTTTATTGTTTTTGATTTTGTCTGGCAAGCCACCTATAACTACATCTGCCTTGTCTTCAACTAATAAATGCCATGGATCGCTATGAAAGCCGGCCACTAAATCAATCTCTACTTCCGGCCAGGCACGTCTAAAAGCATCCATGACCGGCGTTAACCAGTCAAAACAAGTGTGACATTCCAATACAATGCGCAATTCACCGGATTGGTCGCTTTTTAGGCGAATCAAATCACGCTCTGATTTTTCAATCAGCGGTAATAGTTCATTGGCTAAATCTAAAAGCCGTTGGCCTGCAGGGGTAAAGCGTAAACCTTGTGCGCTACGCTGAAACAAGGTGATTTCATAATGCGTTTCCAGTGCGCGTATCTGATGTGACAGCGCGGATTGCGTTAAGAATACCCGTTCTGCGGCTAAGCCGAGCTTGCCCGTTTCTGCGATGGCTTTAAGTGATTTTAGGTGGCGGATTTCTAGCATGGCGTAATATTTTTTAGCAGTATGAATTTAATTCAAATTTATCACAAAAACTTTCGCTTTATTAAATTATTTGCAAACTGGAGAATGCACACCTTACATTGAGATGAGATTAGAAACATGGCATTGAATACAGTTAAAGCCCATATTCTGGGATATCCGCGCGTAGGCGCAAAGCGTGAGTTGAAATTTGCGCTCGAGTCTTTTTGGCGTCGTGAAACTTCATCAGCCGATTTACAGAACACGGCAAAAACATTGCGTGAGCAGCATTGGAAAAAGCAGCAGGAGGCTGGTTTAGCGTATATCACCACCAATGATTTTTCACTATACGACCATGTGCTGGATCATACGGTTTTGTTTGGCGCACAGCCGAAAAGGTTTAGCAAAGCGCCTTTTGGTGAGAAAAATAGCTCACCAGAGAATGCTTACTTTGCATTAGCGCGAGGTAATTTAGAACAGCCTGCCATGGAAATGACTAAATGGCTGGATACTAATTACCATTACATTGTTCCAGAGTTAAATGCCGATACGCAGTTTTCAATCAATGCACACGATTTTTTAAACCAGCTAGATGAAGCGCAAAATCTTAATAAAAATTTAAAACCTGTGTTGCTAGGTCCAGTGAGCTTTTTATATTTGAGTAAAGCCAAAGGTATCAATAAGCTGGATTTGTTAGATAAATTATCACAGCAGTATGTGTATCTGTTGCAAGAGCTATACGCTAGAAAAATAGAATGGGTGCAGATTGACGAGCCCATTTTTGCGCTGGATTTAGACGATGCTTGGCTCAAAGCCTTTGAGCGTGCTTATGCATGCTTCAGAACATCGCGCCCTAAATTATTGCTCACCACATACTTTGCCAATGTCTCGCGCTATCAAGCGTTTATTACGAGTTTGCCAGTCGATGGCATACACATTGATTTGGTCCGTGCGCCAGAACAGCTTGGACCTTGGGTAAATGCGATTCCTAGCCATTGGGTATTGTCAGCCGGCGTGATTGATGGCCGCAATATTTGGCGTAACGATTTAGACAAGACACTCGCATTATTAGAGCCATGGGTGCAAAGATTGGGCGAGCGTTTATGGGTTGCGCCTAGCTGCTCGTTACTGCATACGCCCGTTACATTGGCGCATGAGGTTAAATTAGATGCTGAAATCAAATCATGGTTAGCATTTGCTGATGAAAAATTAGACGAGCTTAGTATTCTCGTTAAGGCATTGAATCATGGTGCAGCCTCTGTGGAGAGTGAACTGGCGTTTTCACGCGCCGCGATTGCTGCACGCAAAACTTCCAGCCGAGTGCATTCTACCAGCGTAAAAGCGCGCATCGCTTTGCTTAATACCGTTAATGAAAATCGTAACAGCTTATTCAAAGAGCGCCAAATTACTCAGCGTAAGCGATTGAATTTACCGTTATTACCTACGACGACTATCGGCTCATTTCCACAAACGCCTGATATTCGTGCTGCGCGTGCGGCATTTAAAAAAGGCGATATCAGCCAGCAGAAATATGATGCAGATATGGAATCACATATTGCCTACGCGATTCGCGAACAGGAAGAGTTGGGTTTAGATGTGTTAGTACATGGCGAGGCCGAGCGAAACGACATGGTGGAGTTTTTTGGTGAGCAACTGGCAGGTTATGTATTTACACAAAATGGCTGGGTACAAAGCTATGGTTCTCGCTGCGTAAAACCGCCTGTCATTTACGGTGATGTATATAGGCCAAACCCAATGACTGTAGAAACGGCAAGTTTCGCACAGTCGCTTTCAACGCGTCCTGTAAAAGGCATGCTCACAGGGCCAATCACGATGTTGCAATGGTCTTTTGTCCGCGATGACCAGTCACGTGAAACGACGGCTTTGCAACTGGCATTGGCAATTCGTGATGAGGTGGATGATTTGCAAAAAGCTGGCATTGCGATTATTCAAATCGATGAGCCGGCTTTGCGAGAAGGTTTGCCATTGCAAAAGCTAGCTTGGGTAAATTACTTAAGTTGGGCGGTGCGGGCGTTTAAGCTAAGCGCAAGCGTAGCACGTGATGATACGCAGATTCACAC
>JBDSHU010000031.1:0-4428 GCA_039918335.1 Methylotenera sp.
AAGCAGACGATATGATTTTCGATATTGGCGCGAAATCTGCTAATGAAATAGCAGAGATCATTAAAAATGCCGGTACAGTGGTATGGAATGGCCCAGTCGGTGTGTTTGAATTTGATCAGTTTGGTGAGGGCACTAAAACGATTGCACATGCGATTGCTAACACTAAAGCGTTTACTTTAGCTGGCGGCGGCGATACGATTGCAGCGATTCAGAAGTACAACATTGAGGATAAAATTGATTATATTTCAACGGCAGGCGGTGCTTTTTTGGAATTTTTAGAAGGTAAAAAATTGCCAGCTGTTGAAATACTTGAATTACGTGCTAAAAATTAATGTCTACTATTACAGCCTGATACATTAGTGGGATTGATAATAAAAAAGGGGGCTGAGAGCCCCATTTTTTATTGAATTTTGTAAAAAATACTCAAGAATAGAAATACAAAATTAATATTGAAGGTACAAATTTGACGCTTCGCAAAACAAAGATTGTTGCAACACTAGGCCCATCCTCCAATAGCGAGGAGATGTTGGCGCGCATGATTACTGCGGGTGTCAACGTAGTGCGGCTTAATTTTTCCCATGGTACGGCTGAAGAGCATATTAAACGTGCAGATATTGTGCGAAACATAGCGCTCAAACTTGGTCGGCCGGTAGGCGTACTGTGTGACTTGCAAGGCCCTAAAATTCGCATAGGCAAATTCGAACTGGGTAAAGTGACGTTAAAAACGGGTGATTTGTTCGTGCTGGATTCAGACTGCGAATTAGGTGATCAATATCATGTAGGTTTGGATTATAAAACGTTGCCGCAAGAAGTGACTGAGGAGGTAATTCTATTGCTTGATGATGGTCGTATCACCATGCAGGTGGATAGAGTCAAAGGCAATCAAATTCATTGCGTGGTATTAAGCGGCGGTGTACTGAGTAACAACAAAGGTATCAATCGTCACGGTGGTGGATTATCCGCCGATGCTTTGACGTTAAAAGACCGCGAAGATATCAATACGGCAGTTGCATTGGAAGCGGATTATATTGCCATCTCATTTCCTAAGTCTGCGTTAGATGTCGAATTGGCGCGTGCATTGGTTAAAAAAGCCGGCGGTACGGCAAGCATCATAGCCAAAATTGAGCGCGCAGAAGCCATTGATCACCTTGAAGCCATTATTGAAGCCAGCGATGCCATTATGGTGGCGCGTGGAGATTTAGGGGTAGAGGTAGGTGACGCTGCCGTTCCAGGATTACAAAAACGCATGATACGTATGGCGCGTGCGCAAAATAAACTGGTGATTACCGCAACGCAGATGATGGAGTCCATGATTACTAACCCTATTCCAACACGGGCAGAAGTGTCAGATGTAGCTAACGCAGTGCTGGATGGTACCGATGCCGTGATGCTGTCAGCTGAAACGGCAGCAGGACACTATCCGCTAGAAACAGTGCAAGCGGTGCATAGGATCGTGATGGAAGCTGAAAAAGAATATTACAGCCAATATCACGCGCAAAAGTTAGATCAGGTATTTGTAAAGACAGACGAAGCAGTTGCGGCTGCGGCAATCTACACTGCGCAACATTTAAAAGTAAAAGCAATTGCTGCACTTACGCAATCTGGCAATGCTGCACAATGGCTATCGCGCGCGGATGCTGAAGTGCCTATCTATGCGCTATCGCCAGATAAATTCGCGCGTCGAAAACTTACTTTGCATCGCGGTGTTTACCCGTATCCCATAGAGCAAGAGAACAAAGATCGAGATGAAATCTTGCAAGAAATGGAGCAAGTGTTATTACAGCAACAAGTGGTCAATCCCGGTGATTTAGTGTTACTGACATTTGGTGAGCCGATTGGTAGCCCTGGGGGAACGAATACCCTTAAAATCGTTAAAATTGGTGAAAATAGAAAAGTCTAAGTCATGCTAGCTAGCCATGAACCTAAAAAATCAGCCTATTAAAACAGACTAAGCAAATCAATAGATAAAGTTCAGGTAGGCCTTTATAATACGGGATTCGTATGATGACCAGCTAATCTATCAATAAGCGACCCATGACTAAGCCTTTATTAGAAACCAACATCCAAAGCCTAAAACGTATACACCAAGGTAAAGTGCGCGATATTTACGATATCGATGCCAATACTATGCTATTAGTCAGTACCGATAGGTTGTCAGCGTTTGATGTGATATTGCCCACAGGCATTGCCAATAAAGGCGCGATGCTCACGCAGATGGCCAATTTTTGGTTTGAAAAACTAAAAGACGTCGTGCCAAATCATTTAACTGGCATCGACCCTAATTCGGTAGTGACTAATCCAGTAGAGCAGGCGCAGCTGGGAAGCCGTGCTGTTGTTGTAAAAAAATTGAAAGCCCTACCGATTGAGGCCATTGTGCGTGGTTATTTAGTAGGCAGCGGTTGGAAAGAATATAAAGCCAAAGGTACGGTGTGTGGTATTAGCTTGCCATCTGGCTTGCAAGAAGCCTCTAAATTACCAGCCCCTTTGTTCACGCCATCAAGCAAAGCAGCTGTGGGCGAGCATGATGAAAATATTACGCTTCAACAAACTGCAGATTTAATTGGTCAAGACATGGCTGCACAAGTAGAAAAAGTCGCCATTGCGCTTTATACCAAAGCGGCGGAATATGCGCTTACTCGCGGAATTATTATTGCGGATACCAAGTTTGAGTTTGGTTTAGACGCAAACGGTGTGCTGCATGTCATGGATGAAGTGTTAACACCAGATTCCTCACGTTTTTGGCCGGCAGATAGCTACGCGGTAGGTAGCAATCCGCCAAGTTATGACAAGCAATTTGTGAGAGACTGGTTGGAAAGCACAGGCTGGAACAAGACCGCACCCGCACCAGCGCTGCCAGCAGATGTGGCAAAAAAAACCAGTGAAAAATACATGGAAGCGTTCGAACGGCTAACGGGTCAACCTTTGAAGGTTGCCTAAGTTAACCTCGGAAATTTTTTGTTAATTAAGACATTAAACTTCAGGTTCACAATATTGTGTTAGAAAAATTAAAGTCTTTATCCAAACATCTTAAACAAGAGTTTGCAGTATACCGGCTGGTGCTTAAGCATCCGGAAACTCCATGGATAGCTAAGCTGTTTTTAGGTTTGGCGATAGGTTATTTGTTGTTGCCTTTCGACCTTATTCCTGATTTTATTCCCGTATTAGGTCAGCTAGATGAGGTGGTGATTATTCCAGCACTGGTTTATATCGCTTTGCTATTTATACCCAAACATATTATTCAAAACTGTCGCGAGCAAACGCAAGGCATAATTTTTGTGAGTCATTAGTATGCTTTCAGTTGGCTTGCTATAATCACGGTTCAAAATTAACCGCTATTTTTTAAACATCGTTTTTATTACCTAGGAATTAAGTCATGTCGTTAAACCAAGTGCCAACCGGTAAGGATGTCCCTAATGATTTCAATGTGATTATTGAAATCCCAATGCAGGGCGACCCAGTCAAGTATGAAGTGGATAAAGAAAGTGGCGCGATTTTTGTAGACCGTTTTATGGGTACTGCCATGCAATATCCAACCAACTATGGTTATGTGCCACATACATTGGCTGATGATGGTGACCCTGTTGATGTGTTGGTGATGACACCAGTCCCATTGATTCCAGGCGTAGTGGTACGCTGCCGTCCTTTAGGCGTCTTGCTCATGGAAGATGAGGCTGGGCTTGATGCAAAAGTGTTAGCAGTGCCTGTTGAAAAAGTATGTGGTTTATATGGGCATTTAAAAGCGCACACGGACGTATCAGACTGGCGTTTGAATATGATTTCTCACTTTTTTGAGCATTACAAAGATTTAGACAAAGGCAAATGGGTGAAAATCAACGGTTGGGGTGATATCGACCAAGCTAAAAAAGAAATATTAGAAGGCGTGGAAAATTATAATAATGCCAAGGTAAAACCAGCATTTTAAGCTTCCAAGCAACTGAGCATCAAGTCCTCAGCATAAAGCAATCAAGCTTGAAACCAGATTAATATAAAAAAGGCAGCGTTGCTGCCTTTTTTATATTAATAGATGTTGGTTTAAGTCGCAATCACTCCAAATAAACTGCCAACGGCTGCGGTGGCTGCCATAGCAAGTGTGCCCCAAAATGCCACGCGTGCCGCCCCCACCCAGAGATTTGCACCCCCTGCTTTTGCTGCTAAAGCGCCTAATGCGGCTAAAAATGCAAGCGACATGATAGCTACATAAGGGATGGTGAGCGTTATGGGCGCAGTTAACACGACAATCAATGGCAATAATGCACCAATTCCAAAGGTGCTAGCAGATGCAAGTGCGGCTTGCACAGGTCGTGTATTAGTCATATCAATAATACCTAGCTCGTCTCTAGCGTGGGCGCCAAGTGCATCATGTGCTGTAAGTTGCACGGCCACTTGATGTGCTAAATCAGGTTTTAAGCCACGCGTAATATAAATGTG